>NZ_VKAC01000013.1 GCF_008041935.1 Quadrisphaera setariae | reverse complement strand
CATGGTCAGAGAATAAAATCTGGCACGAAAAAGACGTCATCTGACATCCAACTCGAGCCAACAAAAAGTTGGCATCGACATTCGGCACGCTGTTGAGTTCTCAAGAAACGAACACACACCGCCTCACAGCTCTTCAGCCGCTCAGTCGGGATGTCTCCATCCTAGCCACAACAATCCCCCGGCCATTTCCGACCGGATCTTGTCGAGGTGGTCCTCCCATCCGGGGCCTACCCTCTCGGGCCGGCCCGCCCGGCGGGCGAACAAGAAGAACATTACGTGACGGTCCGGTGAGCGTCAAACCCGGGGTGCGCCCCGCGCGTCACGGGTCGATCATCGGCGGCACCTGCGCAGGTCACACGGCGTTCACACGACCGAGACACGGGTGTCACCGGGAAGAAGCCCCGCCCGGTGACACCGCGTCACGGAGCCGCGCTGCCACCAGCGGCTCAGGCGCCCCCGGCGGGGCTGGTGTCGACGGCCGCCAGCGTGCGCTTGCCCCGACGCAGGACCAGCCAGCGCCCGTGCAGCAGGGCCGAGGCCTCGACCGGTGCGTCCGCGTCCGCCCACCGCTCGTTGTTGACGTACGCGCCGCCCTCGGCCACCGCACGGCGCCCTGCGGAAGCGCTCGGGACGACACCCGCCTCAGCGAGGAGCCGGGGCACGAGCAGCTGCTCCCCCTGCGAGACGCGCGCCGTCGGCAGCTCCGCCAGGGCCGCCCCCAGGGTGTCGGCGTCGAGCGAGGTCAGGTCGCCCTGGCCGAAGAGGGCGGCGCTGGCGGCCTCCACCCGTGCCGTCACGTCGGCGCCGTGCACCAGCGTGGTGACGTCCTGCGCGAGCAGGCGCTGCGCCGCCCGCGCCTGCGGGCGGGCCGCCGTCTCCTCCGCGAGCGCCGCCAGCTCCTCCCGGGTGCGCTGGGTGAAGACCCTCAGGTACCAGTCGACGGCGGCGTCCTCCGCCGCCAGCCAGAACTGGTAGAAGGCGTACGGGCTGGTCATCTCCGGGCTGAGCCACACCGTGCCGGACTCGGTCTTGCCGAACTTGGTGCCGTCGGGCTTGGTGATCAGCTGCGTGGAGAGCGCGTGCACCGACGTTCCCTCCACGCGGTGGATGAGGTCGACGCCGCTGGTGATGTTGCCCCACTGGTCCGACCCGCCCGTCTGCAGCGTGCAGCCGTAGCGGCGGAACAGCTCGAGGTAGTCCATCCCCTGGAGGATCTGGTAGCTGAACTCGGTGAAGCTGATGCCCTCGTCCGAGCTCATCCGCGCCGAGACGGCCTCCTTGGCGAGCATCCGCCCCACCCGGAAGTGCTTGCCCACGTCGCGGAGGAACTCGATGGCGCTCATCGGCGCCGTCCAGTCGAGGTTGTTGACCAGCCGTGCGGCGTTCGGGCCGTCGAAGGAGACGAACGGGCGCACCTGCTCGGCGATGCGCGCCACCCAGCCCGCCACGACCTCGGGGTCGTTGAGCACGCGCTCGCCGCTCATGCGCGGGTCACCCACGAGCCCGGTCGACCCACCCACCAGCAGGAGCGGGACGTGTCCGGCGTCCTGCAGGCGCTTCGCGGTGACGAGCTGCACGAGGTTGCCCATGTGCAGGCTCGGCGCCGTCGGGTCGAAGCCCACGTAGAAGGTGACCGGCCCGGCGTCCAGGGCGGCGCGCAGCGCGTCCTCGTCGGTGCTCTGCGCCAGCACACCCCGCCAGCGCAGCTCGTCGATGATCCCGGATCCGGGGGTCCCAGTCACTGCGTGCTCTCCTCGTCGGTCGGCCTCGTCGTCGCCGAGGTCCTGGGAGAGCCTGCCCGACGCCGGCGCGGTGCCGCCACGCGGTAAGCCGAGACGGTGGGCTCCCCCGCCAGCCAGTACCGCCACGGGAACCGCTCGCCGTTCCCGCCCTCCCCCGACACCCCCACGCGCGGACCGCTCAGGACCTCGGAGGACGACGACAGCGGGGGCCCGTCGACCACGCGCAGGGCGGAGGTGGGGGCGCACAGGTCAGCGCCGTCCTGCGCCTTGTCGAGGCCGAGCGCCGCAGCGAGGCGGGCGGGCCCCCGGGCGAGGTCGACGTCCTTGCGGGCCGCGGCGCGGCGCGAGCGCGCCAGGTCGAGGCCGTCCACCACCTCCCCGGCCCGCAGCAGCACGGCGCTGGCGGTGCCCTCCGGTCCGCAGACGAGGTTGGCGCACCAGTGCATGCCGTAGCTGAAGTAGACGTAGGCGTGGCCGGGTGGGCCGAACATCACCGCGGTGCGAGGCGTGCGGCCGCGCGCGGCGTGGGAGCCCGGGTCACCCGGACCGGCGTAGGCCTCGACCTCGGTGAGCCGGACGGCCACGTCGCCGTCGTCGGAGCTGTGGACGACGACGCGGCCGAGGAGGTCTCGCGCGACGTCGAGCACCGGCCTGTCGAAGAAGGCGCGCGGCACCGCTGACGCGTTCCGGACGTCCGTGATCACGGCTGGGAAGCGCGTCGGACGTCCATGATCACGGAAGGTGGTCAGGCGAGGCCGGTCGCGGCGGCCCGCAGCTCGGCGAGCTGCTCGGCCACCCTCACCGGTGCGGTGCCGCCGCGGGCGTCGCGGGAGGCGATGGAGCCCTGGACGGTCAGGACCGCCCGCACGGCGTCGGCGGCCTCGGGGGTCTCCCCAAGTCGCGGGTGGATCGCGGCGAGGTCGGCGTCGGGCAGCTCGTCGAGCTCGCAGCCCAGCTCCTCGCAGCGCCGCACGGCGGCTCCGGCGGCCTCGTGGGCGTCGCGGAACGGCACGCCCAGGCGGACGAGGTGGTCGGCGACGTCGGTGGCCAGTGAGAAGCCCTGCGGAGCGAGCTCCGCCAGGCGGGCGGTGTCGAAGCGCAGCGTGGCGACCATGCCCGTGAAGGCGGGCAGCAGCAGGAGGAGCGTGTCGGCGGCGTCGAAGACGGGCTCCTTGTCCTCCTGGAGGTCGCGGTTGTAGGCGAGCGGGAGGGCCTTGAGCGTGGCGAGCAGGCCGGTGAGGTCACCGATGAGGCGCCCCGCCTTGCCGCGAGCGAGCTCAGCGATGTCGGGGTTCTTCTTCTGCGGCATGATGCTCGACCCCGTGGAGAAGGCGTCGTCGAGCGCCACGAAGCCGAACTCCTTGGTGGCCCACAGCACCACCTCCTCGGCCAGGCGCGACAGGTCGACGCCGACCATCGCGGCCACGAAGGCGAACTCCGCGGCCACGTCGCGGCTGGCGGTGCCGTCGATGCTGTTCGGCACCGACCCCGCGAAGCCGAGCTCGGCGGCCACGGCCTCCGGGTCGAGACCCAGGGACGAGCCCGCGAGCGCGCCGGAGCCGTAGGGCGACAGCGCCGCGCGGGCGTCCCAGTCGCGGAAGCGCTCGACGTCGCGCAGGAGGGCCCACGCGTGGGCGAGCAGGTGGTGCGCCAGCAGCACGGGCTGGGCGTGCTGGAGGTGCGTGCGGCCGGGCATCGCCGCGGTGGGGTGCGCCTCGGCGGTGGCGGCGAGCACCTCGACCAGCTCCAGCAGGTGGGCGCGGATCGCGCCGGCCTCCGAGCGCAGGTGCATGCGCAGCAGGGTGGCGATCTGGTCGTTGCGGGAGCGGCCTGCGCGCAGCCGGCCGCCCAGGTCCGCGCCGGCGCGCTCCAGGAGCACGCGCTCGAGCGCGCCGTGCACGTCCTCGTCGTCGTCGGCGGGCTGGAGGGCGCCGGAGACGACGTCGTCGTGGATGCCGCCGAGCACCTCGAGCATCCGAGCCAGCTGGTCGTCGTCGAGCAGGCCGGCGGCGTGCAGGACGCGCGCGTGGGCCATGGAGGCGCGCACGTCGTGGGGGGCCAGGCGCCAGTCGAAGTGCGTGCTCCTGGACAGCGCCGCGAGCGCCTCCGAGGGGCCGCTGGCGAACCGGCCGCCCCACAGGGCGCCGTGCACGGTGGTGCCGCCGGCGTGCCCGGTCTCGCTGCTCGGGGTCTGGCTCACGGGGTCTCCTCGACTGGGGTGGCAGGGGGTGCGTCGCGGCCGTCGGCCAGGGCGATCATCCGGGCCGCCAGCGCGGGCCCGCCGGCGGGGTCGCGGGCGACGAGCAGCACGGTGTCGTCACCGGCGATGCAGCCCATCACCTCGGGCAGGGCGGCGTGGTCGACCGCCGACGCCAGGAACTGGGCGGCGCCCGGAGGCGTCCTGACGACGACGAGGTTGGCCGAGGCCTCCGCGGTGACGAGCAGCTCCTCGCACAGCCGGGCCAGGCGCGCGGAGCGCCCTGCCTCGGGGACGGCGGGCCGGGGCGTCCGGTCTCCCCCCTCGGCGGGGACCCCGTAGACCAGGGCTCCACCGAGGCTGGCCGAGCGCACCTTCACGGCGCCGAGCTCGACCAGGTCGCGCGAGAGCGTGGCCTGGGTGACCACGACCCCGTCAGCGGCGAGGAGCTCGGCCAGCTCCGTCTGGGAGCGGACCGGTCTGGTCCCGACGAGCGCGGCGATGCGCGCCCGCCGGGCCGTCGGGGTCGTCGGCGACGGCGAGGAGGAGCCGCCGGTCATGCGCCGGGGCGCAGGAGGCCCTCGCGGGCCTCGAGGAGGGCCACCAGCAGCGCCTTCTGCGCGTGCAGGCGGTTCTCGGCCTCGTCCCACACCCAGCTGCCGGGGCCGTCGAGGTAGGGGGCGTCGACCTCCTTGCCGCGGTAGGCGGGCAGGCAGTGCAGCACCCCGGCGTCGGGCTTCGCGCCGGCCATGAGCTCGGCCGTCACCGCGAAGGGCACGAACGGGGTCTCGCGGGAGGCGGCCTCGGCCTCCTGGCCCATCGACACCCACGTGTCGGTGGCGACGACGTCGGCACCGGCCACGGCCTCCGCGGCGTCGTGCACGACCGTGACCGAACCACCGGTGGCGGCGGCGGCGCGGCGGGCGTCCTCGAGGACGCCGGCGTCGGGCAGGTGCGTCTCGGGCGTGCCGACGCGCACGTGCATCCCGGCCACCGCCCCGCCCAGCAGGTAGGAGTTGGCCATGTTGTTGTTGCCGTCGCCGACGTAGGCGAAGACCGTGCCGGGCAGCGCGTCGACGCCGCCGGGGCGGTGCTCGGCGACGGTCTGCAGGTCCGCGAGGATCTGGCACGGGTGGAGCAGGTCGGTGAGGGCGTTGACCACCGGCACGTCGCTCGCGGCGGCCATCGCCTCCAGGTCGGCCTGCGCGAACGTGCGCCAGGTGATGAGCGCCACCTGCCGGGAGAGCACGCGGGCGGTGTCGGCCACCGGCTCACCGCGGCCCAGCTGGCTGGTGGCGGCGTCGATGACGAGCGGGAAACCGCCCAGCTCGGCCACCCCGACCGAGAAGGACAGGCGCGTGCGCGTGGACGGCTTGTCGAAGAGCAGCGCCGCGGTCCTGGGGCCCTCCAGCGGGCGGCGGGGGTGCCTGGCGACGGGATCGGCGGCTCCCCTCGCCGCCTTCAGCTCGATGGCGAGGCGCAGGACGTCGGCCTGCTGGGCCTGGGTGAGGTCGTCGTCGCGCAGGAAGTGCTGCGGGAACTGGCTGGTCATTCGGGGCTCCCGGTCGGGGCGGACGGAGTGGGCTCCTGGGTCGCGGCCCGGGCGGCCGCCGCGCGCTGCAGGATGCCGGGCAGGGCGGTGGTGAACTCGGCCAGCTGCGCGTCGGTGAGGACGAGCGGCGGGGCGACCCGGACGGCGTCGGGGGCGACGGCGTTGACGATGAACCCCGCCTCCAGCGCCGCGGCGGCCACGTCCTTCGACGCCGGGGCGTCGAGCACGAGCGCCTGGAGCGCGCCGACGCCGCGCAGGCCGGCCAGCAGGGGCGCGCCATCAGCGACGAGGGCGTCGACGGCGGACTGCAGCTGCGCACCGATGGAGCGGGCGCGCGCGGCGAGCCCATCGCGCTCGACGACGTGCAGCACCGCCAGGCCCGCGGCCGTGGCGAGGGGGTTGCCGCCGTACGTGGTGCCGTGCTGGCCGGCGCCGAGCAGGCTCCCGGCCCTGTCGGTCACCGCGACGGCGGCGCCGACGGGCACTCCCCCGCCGAGGGCCTTGGCGAGGGTGACGACGTCGGGCAGCGTCCCCGGCTCCAGCCCGAGGCCGGGCAGCTGGTGGGCGAACCAGGCCCCGGTGCGCGCGATGCCGGTCTGCACCTCGTCGAGGACGAGCAGCGCCCCCGCCTCGGTGGCCAGGCGGCGCGCCGCCGCGAGGTAGCCGTCGGGAGCGGGCAGCACGCCGCCCTCCCCCTGCACGGGCTCGAGCACCACGGCGGCCACCTGGCCGCGCTGGCCGCCGTCGTCGTCGACCTCGTCCAGAGCGGCGGCGAGCGCGTCGACGTCGCCGAAGGGGACGTGCTCGACACCACCCGGCAGCGGCGCGAAGGGCTCGCGGTAGCTCGGGTTCCACGTCATGGCCAGCGCCCCCATGGTGCGGCCGTGGAAGGCGCCCCGGGCCGCGACGATGCGCGGGCGACCGGTGCGGCGGGCGATCTTGAAAGCCGCCTCGTTGGCCTCCGCACCGGAGTTGGCGAAGAAGACGCGGCCGCCCGGCTCGGCGCGGGTGATGGCGAGCAGCTGCTCGGCGAGGGCCACCTGCGCGGGCGTGGCGAAGAAGTTGGAGACGTGGCCGAGGGTCGCCATCTGGCTGGTCACCGCGGCGGTGAGCAGCGGGTGGGCGTGCCCCAGCACCGACGTGGCGATGCCGGCCAGCAGGTCGACGTAGCGGCGGCCGTCGGCGTCCCACACCTGCGCGCCCTCACCGCGCACGAGCGTGCGCAGCGGGGTTCCGTAGGTGCCCATGACGGCCCGGCCGTGGCGCTCCAGCCAGGCGGCGGAGCCGCCGTCGGGGTGCGCCAGGGCGGGCGGGAGGTCCTTGCTGAGGTCGGTGGGCTGCGTCGACGTCGTCACGGCAGCACCATCGTCCCCACGCCGGAGTCGGTGAAGACCTCCACCAGCAGGGTGTGCGGCACGCGCCCGTCCACGACGTGCGCGGCGGAGACGCCACCGCGCACCGCCCGCAGGCAGGCCTCCATCTTGGGCACCATCCCGGACTCCAGGGTCGGCAGCAGCTGCTCGAGGTCGGCGGCGCCGATCTCGGAGATCAGGGAGGACCGGTCCGGCCAGTCGGCGTACAGACCCTCGACGTCGGTGAGGACCACGAGCTTGCGGGCCCCCAGGGCCACCGCGAGCGCGGCGGCTGCGGTGTCGGCGTTGACGTTGAGCACGCCGTCGCCGTCCTCCTCGGGTGCCACGGTGGCGACCACGGGGATGCGGCCGGCGTCGAGGAGGTCCTGGACGGCGCGCGGGTCGACCGCGACGACGTCGCCGACCAGTCCCACGTCCACCGGCTCTCCGTCGACCACCGCGTGACGTCTGCGGGCGGTGAACAGGCCGGCGTCCTCCCCGCTCAGGCCGACGGCGTGCGGGCCGGAGGCGTTGAGCAGGCCGACCAGCTCGCGGCCGACCGAACCGGTGAGCACCATGCGCACCACGTCCATGACCTCGGGCGTGGTGACGCGCAGACCGCCGCGGAACTCGGACTCGATGTTGAGGCGCTTGAGCATGCGGGAGATCTGCGGGCCGCCGCCGTGGACGACGACGGGGCGCAGCCCGGCCAGGCGCAGGAAGTTGACGTCGGCGGCGAAGGCGCGGGTCAGGGACTCGTCGACCATGGCGTTGCCGCCGTACTTCACCACCACCAGCGAGCCGTGGAACTGCTGCAGGTACGGCAGCGCCTCGACGAGGACGGCGGCCTTGTCGACGGCGCTGACGAGGCGCAGGTCCTGGCTGACCTCGCTCATGAGGAGTACGCGCTGTTCTCGTGCACGTAGTCGTGCGTGAGGTCGTTGGTCCACACGGTGGCGGTGGCCGGGCCGGCGTGCAGGTCGACGACGATGCGCACCTCGCGCCCGGAGAGGTCGACGCCCTCGCGGGGGTCGCCGACGCCGCCGGCGCGGCAGACCTGGACGCCGTTGAAGGAGACGTCGAGGGCGTCGGGGTCGAACGCGGCGTCGGTGGTGCCGACGGCGGCGAGCACGCGGCCCCAGTTCGGGTCGTTGCCGAAGATCGCGGCCTTGAAGAGGTTGGACCGGGTCACGGCCCGCGCCACGGTGACGGCTTCGTCCTCGCTGGCCGCGCCGACCACCTCCACGGCGATGTCGTGGCTGGCGCCCTCGGCGTCGGCGACCAGCTGGCGGGCCAGGTCGGCGCACACGGCGGTGACGGCCTCGCGCAGCTCCTCGGCGGTGGGCGTCACACCGGAGGCGCCTGAGGAGAGCAGCAGCACGGTGTCGTTGGTGGACATGCAGCCGTCGGAGTCGACGCGGTCGAAGGTGACCCGGGTGGCGGCGCGCAGGGCGGCGTCGAGCGCGGCCGGCTCGGCGACGGCGTCGGTGGTGAGCACCACGAGCATCGTCGCCAGGCCGGGCGCGAGCATGCCCGCGCCCTTGGCCATGCCGCCGACGGTCCAGCCGCTGCCCTGGGGCCCGTGAGCGACGGCCTGCTTGGAGACCGTGTCGGTGGTCATGATGGCGGTGGCCGCGTCGGCGCCGCCCTCAGCGGCGGAGCCGTCGAGAGCGGTGGCCGCGGCGCTCACCCCGGCGAGCAGCTCCACCATCGGCAGGCGCTCGCCGATGAGACCGGTGGAGCAGACGGCGACGTCGGCAGCGCCGACCCCGAGGGCCTCGGCGACGGCCTCGGCGGTGGTGTGGGTGTCGACGAAGCCGGGCGCTCCGGTGCAGGCGTTCGCGCCGCCGGAGTTGAGGACCACCGCGTCGCAGCGCCCGTCGGACAGGGCCTGGCGGGTCCACTTCACGGGGGCGGCCTGCACGCGGTTGGACGTGAGGACGACGGCGGCGTCGTGGCGGGGACCGTCGTTGACCACGAGGGCCAGGTCGGGCTTCCCGCTGGCCTTGAGGCCGGCGGTGGTGCCCGCTGCGCGGAAGCCCTGCGGGGCGGTCACCCCGGTGCTGCTGGTCGTGCTCATACCGCGAGCACCTCCACCTCGTGGCCCGCGGCGCGCCAGGCAGCGGTGGCCGGGGCCGTGCTGCCGGTGGGCACGAGCACCCAGTCGGTGTCGAAGGTCGAGAGGGCGAACACGCTGATGCCTCCATCGGCGAGCGGGCGGAGCAGACCGGCGAGCACGCCGGTCAGGGCTGAGTCGAGGGGACCGGCCACCTCGAAGGCGGCGTAGGGCCCCTGCACCGGCCCGGGCAGGACCTCGGGCACGGCGACGGCGGGGCAGACCACGCTGAGCTCCTCGGCGCTGCGCGCCACGCACACCAGCGGCTCGCCGCGCGCCCACGTGGGGTCGGGGGCGTCAGCGGGCAGGCGCACCACCGAGACGGCCCCGGGGTGCTCGTGCAGGAGGACGCCGGCGCTCACGGGGCCACCCCCGTGCGTGGCAGCCCGAGGGTCTCGGGCAGGCCGAAGGCGAGGTTGAGGCACTGCACGGCCGCGCCGGCGGTGCCCTTGGTGAGGTTGTCCTCGGCGGCGACGACGACGACGCGGCCGACGCGCTCGTCCAGGGCCAGGCCCATCTCGACGACGTTGGAGCCGAGCACGTCGGAGGTGCGCGGCCAGGAGCCCTCGGGGAGCACGACGACGAACGGCTCGTCGGCGTAGGCCTGCTGCCACGCGTCGCGCAGCTGGGCCGCGGTGACACCGGCGCGCACCCGGGCGGTGCACGTGGCGAGGATGCCCCGCGGCATCGGAGCCAGCGTGGGTGTGAAGCTCACCGTGACGGGTTCGCCGGCGGCGCCGGTCAGGTTCTGCTCGACCTCCGGGGTGTGGCGGTGCACGCCCCCCACGCCGTACGGGCTCATGGAGCCCATGACCTCGCTGCCGAGCAGGTTGGCCTTGAGGCCCTTGCCGGCTCCTGACGTCCCCGACGCGGCGACGACGACGACGTCGGCCGGCTCCAGCAGGCCCGCGGCGAAGCCGGGCGCGAGGGCCAGCGAGATGCCCGTGGGGTAGCAGCCGGGCACGGCGACCCGGCGGGCGCCGACGAGGGCGTCGCGCTGCTTGGAGGTGGCGCCGGTGAGCAGCTCGGGCATCCCGTACGGCCAGGTCCCGGCGTGCTCGGAACCGTAGAAGGTCTTCCAGGCGACCGGGTCGGCGAGGCGGTGGTCGGCACCGCAGTCGAGGACCAGCACGTCGGCGGGCAGCTGGGCGGCCAGCGCCGCCGAGGCGCCGTGCGGCAGGGCGAGGACCACGGCGTCGTGCTCGGCGAGCAGCTCGGGGGTGGTCTCGGCCAGCACCCGGTCGGCCAGGGGCAGCAGGTGCGGGTGCACGTACCCCAGGCGCGCTCCCGCGCTGGAGGCGGCCGTCACCGCTCCGACCTCGACCTCGGGGTGCCCCGCGAGGAGGCGCAGCGCCTCACCCCCGGCGTACCCGCTCGCCCCCGCCACAGCCACCCTGATCACCTGGCAGACCATACAGACTCATGCATGGCCATGCAAAGACGGTCTCCGATCGCCAGGTCCGCGCGGCGCGTCAGCGCAGGGGGTCGCCACCGCCCCAGGGGCGCAGCCGCAGGCGGCGGTCGTCGTCGTCGAGCCCTGCTGCGGCGCGCTCGGCGAGCGAGGCGGGGGTGTCGACGCCCGCGCGGACCATGCGGCCCGAGTAGGCGTCGAGGTCGCCGCGGGCGAAGGCCACGGCGAGGGCGTCCACCTCGGCCTGGGAGGTCCACTCGCCGCGCTGGCGGCGCTGCTCGTGGGCGGCCATCGCCATGGTCATCGGCGTCTGCACGACGCCGGGCGCGAGCTCCAGCACCGAGATCCCGTGCGCGGCGCCGGCAGCGTGGAGGTTGCCGCCCAGGCGGAAGAGCCCCGCCTTGGCCGCGTTGTAGGCCGAGTAGACGGGCGAGTCCTTGACGCCGGCTCCGGAGTCGAGGTGGACGACCCGGCCCCTGCCGCGCGCGACCATGCCGGGCACCACCGCGCGGACCGCGTGGAACGCGCCGACGAGGTCGACGTCGACGACGCGCCGCCACTCCGCGGGGTCGGCCTCCCACACGGGCACCTCGCTCGCCTCGATGATCCCCGCAGCCGAGACGAGCAGGTCCGTCGGGCCGAGCTGGGACTCCAGGTGGTCGACCGCCTGCTGGAGAGCGGGCAGGTCGACGACGTCGGCGGGCACGGCGGCAGCCCGCGCGCCGGTGCGCCGCACGGCCTGCAGGGCCTCGGCGAGCCGCTCCCCGTCACGGCCGAGCAGCCCCACTGAGAGCCCGGCAGCGCCGAGCGCCTCGGCGAGGCCGCGCCCGATGCCGCTGGTCGCACCCGTGACGAGCGCGACCCGGCTGGGCGCGGAGGGCGACGGGGTGCTCATGCGCCGCGCAGCACGGCGCCGTGGCGGCGGACCGCCTCGGCGACGGCGGCCTCGCGCACCGCGGCGGCGTCCGCTGCGGTGAGCGTGCGGTCCAGCGCGCGCAGCCGCAGCGAGAACGCCAGCGAGCGGTGTCCCTCCGGCACGGGAGCGCCGGTGTAGACGTCGAAGAGGCGCACCTCCTCGACGAGGTCGGCGTGGCCGGCGCCGGCGGCACCGGCGAGCAGCGCCTGCCGGACCGCCTCGGCGGGCACGGAGGTGTCGACGACGAGCGCCACGTCCTCCTTGCTGGGCGGGAACGGCGACAGCCGCGGCGCGGGCACCAGCTCCGGGGCGGCGGCGACGAGGGCGTCGAGGTCGAGCTCGAAGGCGACCGCGCGGGGCGGCAGCCCCAGCGCGGCGACGACGGCGGGGTGCAGCTCGCCGGCGTGCCCCACGACCGCGCCGGGCGCCCCGTCCTCGGACGAGGGCAGCGAGAGCTGCGCGCAGCGGCCCGGGTGCCACGGCGCGAGCGCACCGGCGGCCACCACCAGCTCCACGCGCAGCGCCTGCGCCACGAGCTGCGCGGCGGCCACCGCGTCAGCGGCGTCGGCCACCCGACCGGCGCCCCACCAGCCCTCGGGCTCAGCCCGCCCGGCCAGGACCCCCGCCACGTGCACGGGCTGGGGCGGCACCGCGGCGAGCAGCCCGGCCAGCTCGGGCTCGGTGGGGCGGTGGTCGACCGGCAGGCGCGTCGCCGCCGGGGCACCCGCGACCGGGTTGACCACGGCGCCGAGCTCGAACAGCGCCACGTCCACGGCACCGCGCGAGGTGTTGCGCCGCAGCACGTCGAGCAGCGTGGCCAGCACGCTGGTGCGCAGCAGCGGCTGCTCGTCGGACAGCGGGTTGGCCAGGCGCAGCGCGGTGCGCCGCGGGTCGTCGGCGGGCAGGCCCAGCTCGTCGCTGCGCCCGACGGAGGTGAACGGGTAGGACCGCACCTCCACGAACCCACCGGCCGCGAGGGCGTCGGCCGCACGGCGGCGCAGGCGCTGCCCGGTGGTCAGACCCCGGCCCGGCGGCGCCGGCGGCAGCTCGGACGGGATCGCCTCGTAGCCGTGCAGGCGCACGACCTCCTCGACGAGGTCGACCGGCTGCGCGAGGTCGGGCCGCCACGTCGGCGGGACCACCTGCAGCGCGCCATCGTCGAGGGAGCCTCGGGCGTCCGCGGAGCCCGACGGCGACACGGCGCAGCCGACCTGCTCCAGCAGCTCGGTCACCCGCGCGGCGCCGAGCTGGTCGGCGGGCACGCCCGACAGGCGGGACGGCAGGTCGACCGGCAGCGCGATCGCCGCCGGCCGCACGACGGCCTCGGGCGCGACGACCTCGGTGGCGGCGTCGTCGGCCGTCCCCCCGCCGTGCTCCACGAGCAGGCGGACCGCCAGCTCGGCGGCGGCGGCCTGCAGCGCGGTGTCGACGCCCCGCTCGAAGCGGCGGCTGGCCTCGCTGGGCAGCTTGTGGCGCCGGGCGGTGCGCGCGATGGTGACCGGGTCGAAGCGGGCGGCCTCGACGAGCACGTCGCGCGTCGACGTCGTGACCTCGGTGTCGCGTCCGCCCATGACGCCCGCGAGCCCGACGGCGCGCGCGCCGTCGGGTCCGTCGGTGATGAGGAGGTCCTCCGGGTCGAGCTTCCTGTCGATGCCGTCCAGCGTCACGAGCCGCTCCCCCGGGCGCGCGCGGCGCACGACGAGCGGGCCGTCGACGGTGGCGAGGTCGTAGGCGTGCAGCGGCTGGCCCAGCTCGAGCATCACGTGGTTGGTGACGTCGACGGCCAGGGAGATCGGCCGCATGCCGGCCTGCTGCAGGCGGCGCTGCAGCCAGAACGGCGACGGGGCCGTGGGGTCGACGCCGCGCACGACGCGCGTCACGAACCGGGTGCACCCCGGAGCGCCGTGGACGGGGGCGTCGTCGCGCAGCTCGACGCCGTGGCCCTGCGCCGAGCCGGAGCCGCCGGCGGCGGCGGGCACGTCGACGGCGGCGGGATCGCGGAAGGCGGTCGCCACGTCGAGGCCGGCGCCGTGCGCGTACTCGCGGGCCAGGCCGCGCACGCTGAAGCAGTAGCCGCGGTCGGGCGTGACGTTGACCTCGACGACCTCCTCGGTGAGCCCGAGCAGCGCGAGGGCGTCCTGGCCGGGCTCCAGCTGCGACGCGGCGACGTCACCCAGGAGGCGCGAGAGCACGATGATGCCGTCGTGGTCCTCACCGAGGCCCAGCTCGCGGGCGGAGCAGATCATGCCGTCGGAGACGTGCCCGTAGGTCTTCCGAGCGGCGATGGGGAACGGGCCGGGCAGGACCGCCCCCGGCGTGGCGACGACGACGAGGTCTCCGGCGGAGAAGTTGTGCGCTCCGCAGACGACGCCCCGGGGGTCCTCGCCGCGGGCGAGCTCGCCGGTGTCGACCGAGCACCAGTTGATGGTCTTGCCGTTCTTCTGCGGCTCGGGGGCCAGGGACAGCACGCGGCCCACGACGACCGGCCCGACGACGTCGCCGCCGTGCAGGCCCTCCTCCTCCAGGCCCACGCGCACCAGCGCGGCGGCGACCTGCTCCCCGGTGGCGTCGGCGGGGACGTCGACCCACTCGCGCAGCCAGCTCAGCGGCGCGCGCATCAGAGCGCCGTCCCGAGGCCGGTGCCGAAGGCGCGCGAGAAGCGCGCGTCGCCCTCGACCATGTCGCGCATGTCGGCGACGCCGTTGCGGATCTGCAGGATCCGCTCGATGCCCATGCCGAACGCGAACCCCGTGTACCGGTCCGCATCGATCCCGCAGGCGCGCAGGACGTTCGGGTTGACCATGCCGCAGCCTCCGAGCTCGAGCCACCCGCTCCCAGACCCGTCGGGGCGCTCGAACCACACGTCGAGCTCCGCGGACGGCTCCGTGAAGGGGAAGAAGGACGGGCGCAGGCGCGTGCGGGCGCTCGGGCCCAGCAGCGACGTCGCCAGGCGGTCCAGGGTGCCGCGCAGGTGGGCCATCGTCAGGCCCTCGTCCACGGCGATGCCCTCGACCTGGTTGAAGACGGGGGTGTGGGTGGCGTCGAGCTCGTCCGTGCGGAACGTGCGACCCGGGCACACCACGTACAGGGGGGCACCGCGCTCCAGCAGGGAGCGCGCCTGCACCGGCGAGGTGTGGGTGCGCATCACCAGGCCCGAGCTGGGCGGGTCGACGAAGAAGGTGTCCTGCATCTGGCGGGCCGGGTGGTCCACGCCGAAGTTCAGGGCGTCGAAGTTGAACCACTCCGCCTCGACCTCGGGGCCCTCGGCCACCTCGTAGCCCATGGCGGTGAAGACGTCCTCGACGCGCTCGGCCACCAGCGCCAGCGGGTGGCGCGCCCCGGCCCGGCTGCGCTGGACGGGGACCGTCAGGTCGACGGTCTCCTCCACGAGCACCCGGGCGTCGCGCTCGGCCTCCAGCTCGGAGGTGCGGGCCTCGAGCGCAGCACGCACGCGGCCCCGGGCACCACCGATGCGCTTGCCGACGACGGCTCGCTCCGACGGCGGCACGTCGGGCATGGCGCGGTTGGCGAGGGCCAGGGGGCTGCGGTCGCCGGTGTGCGCGAGGCGCACCTCCTTGAGCGCGTCCAGGTCGGGCGCGGCGGCCAGGGCCGCCAGCGCGGCGGCGACGGCGCGCTCCACCGCCTGCTCGCCGAGCAGGTCGTCATCCAGTTCGGGCACCGGGCAAGCCTGCCAGAGCGGCCCCGGTGGTCCCCCGGTCGGCCCCGTCCCCCACCGCAGGGGCGACGACGCGCGGCGTCAGCTGCGGCGCTCGGCCGCGTCCACCGCCGCGGGAGCCGGCGCGGCTGCGCCGCGCTCGTCGACGCCGTCGGGCAGGGCGAGCCGCACCTGGCGGCGCTCGGCGCCGGAGCGCCGGTCGAGCAGCGGCGTGCCGGGCAGCTGCACGAAGTCGGGCACGGCCGCGGGCAGCGTGAAGCGGAACCGGGCACCGCCGGAGGGGGCCGCGCTCACCGTGATGCGCCCGCCGTGGGCGTCCACCAGACCCCGCACCACGTACAGGCCGAGCCCGGTGCCGCCCCGGCGCGACCCGCGCCAGAACTTGGTGAAGACCACGCCGAGGTGCTCGGCGGGGATGCCCTCGCCCTCGTCGTCGACGACCACGGCCACGCCGTCGCCGTCCGGGTCGGGCGTGACGGAGATGTCGATCTGCCCGGCGCCGTGGCGCACGGCGTTGCCGACGAGGTTGCTCACCACCTGCTCGAGGCGGTCGGGGTCGGCCCACACCTCCGGCAGCGGGGAGGCGATGGCCACCCGGAACCGCTCGGCCGGCTGGCCCGTGGCCACCATGCGCTCCACCTGACCGCGCACCAGGCCCGCCAGGTCGACCACCTGGCGCTTGACCTCGAGGCGGCCGGCGTCCATGCGGGAGATGTCGAGGAGCTCGGCGATGAGGCGGGTGACGCGGTCGGCGTCGGCCTCGACCGTCTCGAGCATGAGGCGCTTCTGCGCGTCCGAGAGGCGCTCCCAGCGGCGCAGCAGCGTGGACGTGAACCCCTTCACCGACGTCAGGGGCGAGCGGAGCTCGTGGGCGACGGTGGAGATGAGGCCGGCGTGGTCGTTCTCGAGGCGGCGGCGGGCCTCGGTGTCACGCAGCTGCAGCACCACCCGCTGGACGGGGGCGCTCCGCGCGGGACGCACGTAGCGGGCGGTGACCAGGACCTCGTGCTCGCCTGGCAGCACGAGCAGCCGCTCGCGGTGGCCCGTGCGGGTGGCCAGCCCCGAGAACGGGTCGGTCATCGACCACCAGTCGCGGCCGGTCGTGTCCTGCAGCGGGAGCGCGGTGCGGACGTCACGGCCCAGCAGCTGCTCGCGGGGTATGCCGGTGCAGCGCTCGGCGCCGGCGTTGACCAGCTGCACGCGGCCGTCGGAGCCGACGACGACGACGCCGTCCGGCAGATCCTCCAGCAGCCCCTGCGCGGCGTCCACGCCGCCGACCGTACCGCCTGCACCCCGGCCTTCGTCACTCCCGGTGACCGACCAGAGGCTCTCGGTGCCCGGCAGGTCCGCGCTCACCCGATCACGGGTTCAGCGCGCAGCTCGAACCAGACGACCTTGCCGATGCTGTCGTCCCGCACGCCCCACCGGGTCGTGAGCAGGTCGACGATGAACAGGCCCCGCCCGTCGAGCGCGCCGTCGTCGGCGGGCTGCAGGTGGGGGTGGCGGGAGTTGTCGTCACCGACCTCGATGCGCAGCCACCCGCGCTCGGTGCGGATCCACAGCCTCACGTCCGAGCGGCCGTGGACGATCGCGTTGGTCACGAGCTCGCTGGTGCACAGCAGAGCGCTGTCGCAGGCGTCGGCGGGCAGCGCGGCGGCGGTGCACGCCTGCGCGACCAGGCGCCGGGCCTGGCCGGCGGCCTCCGGCCCGCACGGCAGCACCGTCTCAGTCATGGGCCACCGGACCGGTGCCCGAGGCTCCGCCGGCGCTCGCCCGCTGCGGGGACGTGCGGTGCTCCACAGCGCCAGTGTGGCTGACGGTGTCTGCGGGAGCGACGAGGGCCCGCGGTGCGGCGTCCTCGGAGCGCCGGCGGCGGTGGGCGCGGGCGCTGGCGTACAGGCACACCGCGGCTGCGGTGGCGAGGTTCAGGCTCTCAGCGCGGCCGTGCAGCGGCACGCGGACGGCGAGGTCGGCCAGCTCGCGCTCGGCCGGGTCGAGCCCGCTCGCCTCGTTGCCGAACAGCCAGGCCGTCGGGCCCGCCAGGGGGCCCGCGCCGACCTCGGCCTCGTCGAGGAGGTCGTCCAGGTCCGCGCTGCCGCGGCCGGGCACGCCGTCGGTGGCGAGGACCGCCACGCCGGCGCCGCGGAGGCGCTCGACGGCGCCTGCCAGGTCGACGCCCTGGACGACGTCGAGGTGGAACAGGCTGCCCGCGGTGGAGCGCACCACCTTGGGGTTGTGGACGTCGACGCTCCCGCTCGTGAGGAGGACCGCCGAGGCGCCCGCTGCGTCCGCCACGCGCACCACCGTGCCCGCGTTGCCCGGGTCCTGCACGCGCGCCATCAGCGCCACGAGCGCCGGGGGGCCGCCGTCCAGCACGTCCTCCAGAGCCGGTCGCACGGCGTCGCAGACGGCCACGACGCCCTGGGGCGTGCGGGTGCCGGACAGGACGGCGAGGACCTCGTCGGTGCACTCCAGCAGCTCGGCCCCGGCGCGGTGGGCGCCGGGGCCGAGCTCGGGGTGGCGCTGCAGCGCCGCGGCCGTGGCCACGACCGTGCGCACCCGGTGGGGTGCCGGGGCGCTGAGGGCCTCGCGGACGGCCTGGGGGCCCTCCGCCAGGAAGGAGCCGGCGCGCGAGCGACCCGCGGGGGTCGCGAGGCGCGCCAGCGCCCTGACGCGGTCAGCGCGGGGGTTGGCCAGCAGCCCCGCCGCCGCAGCCGGAGCCGCGGAGGTGCGGGCACCGGGCCGGTGGTCGACCGACCCGGTGCTCATGCTGCTGCCCACGCCCCCGCTGCCGGACCGGTCTCAGGCCGCCGAGGCGGCGGGGGCCGAGGTGTCCGCGGGGAGGGCGGCGCGAGCCGTGCCCACCAGCGCGGTGAAGGCGGCCGGGTCGCTCACGGCGAGCTCGGCCAGCATGCGGCGGTCGACCTCGACACCCGCGGCCTTGAGGCCCTGGATGAAGCGGTTGTAGGTCATGCCGTTGTCGCGGACCGCAGCGTTGATGCGCTGGATCCACAGGCGGCGGAAGTCGCCCTTGCGGGCGCGGCGGTCGCGGTAGGCGTAGACGAGGGAGTGGGTGACCTGCTCCTTCGCCTTGCGGTAGAGCCGCGAGCGCTGGCCGCGGTAGCCGCTGGCGCGCTCGAGGACGGTGCGGCGCTTCTTCTGGGCGTTGACTGCCCGCTTGACGCGTGCCACGGGGTGCTCCTGGGTCTTCTAGAGGTCGGTGGGGAGTGGCTCAGCCGCTCAGCGGCCGAGCAGGCGCTCGGCGCGCTTGGCGTCGGCCGGGGAGAGCTGCGCGTCGACGGACAGGCGGCGCGTGCGGCGGGTGGACTTGCCCTCCAGCAGGTGGCGCAGGTTGGTGCGCTCGCGCATGAGCTTGCCGCTCCCGGTGACCTTGAAACGCTTCTTGGCCCCGCTGTGGGTCTTCATCTTCGGCACGGCTGCCGTCCTCCTCGTTCCGGGCGGGCACGATGGCCCGCCCGCGCTCTGGTCAGCGCCCGGAGGGGTCCCTCCGGGCGTCACGGGTGCTGGGTCTGTCCGGTCCTGCGGCGGCTCAGTCGCCCGAGGGCGGCGGAGGCGTCGGTCGAGCCGGACGGGGGGTCGGCCGCGGGGCGGCCGGGGTGGGCCGAGGCCCAGGGGTGGCCGAGCCCGGGCGGGGCGCCGGCGACGGGCCGGGGCCCGGCGTCGGTGCAGCGCCCTCGCGGGCGGGGGCCGCCGGCGTGGGCCGGGGGCCGGGAGCGGCTCCCGGCTGGACGGCCGGACGCGGCATCGCCGGACGGACCGGGCGCGAGGCCGGCGGGGGGCCGGACGGGCGCGACGGGCCGGTGGACGTGCGCGGCGGGCGGGACCCGCCGTCACGGTCTCCACCGCGGTAGCCGCCGCCCTCGCGGTCGGGACGGTCACCGCCGCGGTAGCCGCCGCCCTCGCGGTCGGGACGGTCACCGCCACGGTCGCCGCGGTAGCCGCCACCGTCACGGTCTCCACCGCGGTAGCCGCCCTCGCGGTCGGGACGCTCGCTGCGGTAGCCGCCCTCGCGGGCCGCCGGAGCGGCCGGCTGCGGGGCGCGGCGGACGAACAGCGGCTCGTCGCCCTCGGCGATGAGCGGGGAGACCTGCGGAGCCTCGGGCTCTTCGGGAGCGGACGACTGGCGCTCGGCCTGCTCCTCGCGCTCGCGCTGGGTGCGCTCGGCGCGAGCAGCGCGGTCGGCGTCGCGGCGGTCGCGCTGCTCGGCCTTCTGCTCGGCCTTGACGTCGGCCTTGCGGCGCGTCGGGCCGATGACCATGACCATGTTCCGGCCGTCCTGCTGGGGGCTGGACTCGATCGCACCGAGCTCGGCGACGTCGCCGGCGAAGCGCTGGAGGAGGCGGAGGCCCATCTCCGGGCGCGACTGCTCGCGACCACGGAACATGATCATGACCTTGACCTTGTCGCCGCCCTCGAGGAACTTCTCGGCGAAGCCCTTCTTGGTCTCGTAGTCGTGCGGGTCGATCTTCAGGCGCAGCCGGACGGTCTTCAGCACGGTGTTCGTCTGGTTCTTCCGAGCCTCACGGTCCTTCATCGCGGACTCGTACTTGAACTTCCCGAAGTCCATGAGCTTGCAGACCGGGGGCTTCGCCTGCGGGGCGACCTCGACCAGGTCGAGGTCGGCCTCCTGGGCCAGGCGGAGCGCGTCCTCGACGCGCACGATCCCGACCTGCTCACCGTTCGGCCCGACCAGCCGCACCTCGGGGACGCGGATGCGGTCGTTGATGCGCGGTTCGCTGATGTGCCTTGCTCCTCTGCGACGTGCTCGGAACCACCGTCGCGGGAGGGTCTCCCCCGACGGACGCGTCGCGAGGGCCTGACCCGGCTCGGGCGTCGCAGGCGACGCCGGAGAACCGCACCCACCCCCGGTGCTCGCGGGGTGGTGCGGTGGACCGGGGACCCGGCGGCCGGTGAGGGCCGACGCGGGTGGGAGGAGGCCTCCACTTGGCGCACCGGGCCCCGTTCTGCGGTGCTCCCGGGTGCCCGGACGAGCCGGGCGGGAGCGTGCGCGGTCACGGAGCCGCGGTCGGTCAGTCGCCTAATGTACCAGCGTGAGCCAGCCAGAGACCAGCACCGAGTCCGCCACCGCCGTCCGGGACCTCGCGGAGGTCCCCGCGGTCGAGGTGGTGACGGCCGCCGCCGTCCACCTCATGAGCGCCGCGGCCGTGAAGTGCGGGCTCGCGGAGGACGCCGAGGCGGGCGGCCACCTCGACCTCGGCGAGGCCCGTGTGCTCATCACCGCGCTGGCCGGCCTGGTCACCGCTGCCTCCCCCGAGATCGGCGACCACCACGCCCGGCCGCTGCGCGACGGCCTCCGGTCGCTGCAGCTGGCCTTCCGCGAGGCGTCCCCCTTCCCCGACGCGCACGGCGCTGGCCCGGGCGAGAAGTACACCGGCCCGGTCCGCTGACCACGCCCGTCCGCCCCGTGGTCAGCGGGTGCTGAGGGGGTCCTCGGGCCAGGCGTGCTTGGGGTAACGACCCCGCATCTGCGCCCGCACCTCCCGGTAGGCGCCTCGCCAGAAGCCCGCCAGGTCGGCGGTGACCGCGAGCGGTCGCCCGGCCGGTGAGAGCAGGTGGATGACGACGGCGACGCGCCCGTCCAGCACGCGCGGCGCCCCGGTCCAGCCCAGCACCCTCTGCAGCCGGACCGCGAGCACGGGCGCGGCCGGGTCGGACCAGTCCAGCGGTGCGCTCGACTGGTCCGGTCCGCGCTGGCCGAGCACCCGGGCCCCTCCGTCGGGCAGGCGCAGGCGCTCAGGCGCCAGCTGGTCGAGCCTGGTCGCGTCCGGCCACGGCAGCAGCCGCCTCAGCGCGGAGGTCGTGTCCACCCGGGCGAGGTCGGCCCGTCGGCGCGCGCCGGCCAGCTCCGGGCCGAGCCACTCGGCGGAACGGGCGAGCAGGGCGTCGTCGTCGACGGCGGGCCACGGGTCGCCGAGCGCCTCGCGGCACGCCGCGAGGCGCCGCCGCAGCCGCACCGCCCCCTCCGGCCACGGCAGCAGCGCCAGGCCCGCCTGCCCGAGGCCGTCGGCGAGGGCGTCGGCCACGAGGGCGCGCTCGCGGTCGTCGAGGGCTCCGGTGAGCGGTCGGCTGCTCAGCTCGACGGCGCCGAGGCGCTCCACGCGCCGGGCGACCACGTCACCGGTCGCGCCGCCCTGCCAGGCCACCTCCTCGACGTCGACGAGCAGCTGCGGCGCCGCCGCGCGGGCGCCGTCCTCGTCGAGGGCGGCGGCGGCGCGGACACGGGCCTCCGGGTCGCTGCCGGACCTGTCGGCCACGGCGACGGCCAGCCAGGGCGCGCCGCGCAGGCCCGACCCGGGGGCCAGCCTGACCGCAGTACCGCCCGCCGTGAGGTAGGACTCCCCCGACGACCCCGCCGAGCGGGCGCGGGCGAGCCGCTCGGGGTGCGCCAGCCCGACGACGAGCCCGGCCGCGGCGTCGTCGGTGAGGCGGGCAGCCCTCGTGGCGGCGGCGGGCCGCTGGCCGGCGGGCAGGTCGCCGAGGGCGCCGGACAGACGGCGCACCTCCGCGCGCCACCGGGCCGAGCGGCCGGGGTCGTCGTCGCGGCGGAGGGCGCGCCAGCTCGCCGCGATGTCGTCACCCCCGCCGCCGGGGCCACCGCCGCCGACGAGGCCGTCCTCGCTGAGCAGGGCGACCACCTCGGCAGCGGTCCGCTCCCCCACCAGCGCCGCGCCGTCGAGCAGCGCACGGCCCCAGCGCGGCTCCAGCCCCAGCGACGCGACCGCGCGGCCGCGGGGGGTGGGGCGGGCGGTGGACGGGTCGTCGCCGTCGAGGAGGGCGAGGTCGTGCAGCACGCCGACCGCGGCGGCGGTGGCGCCGGCGGGCAGGGGGTCGAGCAGGGGCAGGCCGGCGCCGTCGGCGCGCGACCACGCGGCCAGCGCCAGCACCGCGCCGGTGAGGTCAGCGGTGGCCACCTCGGGCAGCGGCTGGGGCGCGAGGCGCTCGTGCTCCAGCGCGCTCCAGCACCGGTAGACGGTGCCGGGGGCCTCGCGGGCGGCGCGGCCGGCGCGCTGCTCGGCGGCGGCGCGGCTGACCCGGGTGGTGGCCAGCCCGCCCAGGCCGCGGGCGTGGTCGGTCCGGGGCACGCGCGACAGGCCGGCGTCCACCACGGTCCGCACGCCGGGCACGGTCAGGCTCGACTCCGCGACGGCGGTGGAGACCACCACGCGCCGCCGCCCGGGCTCGGAGGGGCGCAGCGCGGCGTCCTGCTGGTCGGTCGACTGCCGGCCGGACAGGGCGAGGACGTCGACGCCGCTGCCGCCGTCACTGCCGAGGGAGCGCTCCAGCCGGGACCGCACGCCGCCGACCTCGGCCGCTCCGGGGACGAACACCAGCACGTCCCCGGCCCGCTCGGCCAGGGCGCGGCGGGTCGTCGCGGCGACGTGGTCGAGCAGCGCGGGGTCGGTGCGCGTCCCCTCGGGCGGGCGCACGGGCCGCGTCGGAGGCGCCCACACCACCTCCAGGGGGTGGACGGGCGCGGTGGCGACGACGACCGGCGCCGGCCGCGCGCCACCGCCGTCGCCGTCCTCCTGTCCGTCGGCGGCGCCGAGCACGGCGGCGAGGCGGGCGGTGTCAGGGGTGGCGGAGGCGGCCAGGACCCGCAGGTCGGGGCGCAGCGCGGCGCGGGCGTCCAGGAGGAGCGCGAGGGCGAGGTCGGCGTCGAGGTGGCGCTCGTGGACCTCGTCGAGGACGACGACGTCCACGCCCGGCAGCTCCGGGTCGCGCTGCAGGCGCCGCAGCAGCAGACCGGTGGTCACCACCTCCACCCGGGTGGCGGCGCTGGTGCGGCGCTCACCGCGGACGCTCCACCCGACGCGCTGCCCGACGGGCTCGCCGACCAGGGAGGCCATGCGGCGGGCAGCCGCGCGGACGGCCACGCGGCGGGGCTCGGCGACCACCACGCGGCCCGCTGACGCCGGGAGGGCGTCGGCGAGCGCGAGCGGCACCAGCGTGGTCTTGCCGGTCCCGGGAGGAGCGACGAGCAGCGCGGTGCCGCGGTCGGCGAGGGCTCCGGCGAGGTCGTCGAGCACCTCCCGGACCGGGAGGTCGGCGCCCGAGCCGGGCCGTCCCGCGGGCGGCAGCATCACGTGCGCCATCCTCCCGCGCCCCGTCCCCCCTCCCTCGTCCGGCGACGACCGAGGGAGTCGCACGCGCAGACCGTGCGCGACTGCCTCGATCGTCGCGGAGGAGGAGGAGGGGTCAGATGCCGAGGAGGACCTCGCGGGCGGCGGCGCGGGCAGCGGCCGGGTCGTCGGCCTCGACGGCGGCGCGCGCGGCCTCCTGGCACGCGGCCAGCTCGACCTGCGCCAGGCGCGCCCCCACAGCGGAGACGGCGCTGGCCGCGCACGACAGCGACGTGATGCCCATGCCCGCGAGCACCGCGCCCAGCAGCGGGTCGGCGGCGGCCTCGCCGCACACGCCCACGGGCTTGCCGGCCGCGACCCCGGCGGCGGCGGTCAGCGCCACGAGCTGCAGCAGCGCGGGCTGCCAGGGGTCGTTCAGGTGGGCGAGGTCGGCGGAGAGCCGGTCGGCGGCGAGGGTGTACTGCGCCAGGTCGTTCGTGCCGATGGAGAGGAAGTCGACCTCGCGCAGGATCCGCTCGGCGTGCAGCGCGGCGGCCGGGACCTCGATCATGACGCCGGCGGTCAGACCGCGAGCGCGGACGCGGGCGGCGAAGTCGCGGGCCTCGGCGGCGGTGGCGACCATCGGCGCCATCACCCACGGCGAGGTGCCGGTCTGCTCGGCGGCGAGGGCGACGGCGTCGAGCTGGCGGTCGAGGATGCCCGGCTGGCCCCACGCGATGCGCAGCCCGCGCACGCCGAGGGCGGGGTTCTCCTCGTCCGGGGCGGTGGCGAACTTCAGCGGCTTGTCGGAGCCGGCGTCGAGGGTGCGCAGCACCACCTTGCTCCCGGTGCCCGCGCCGGACGGGCGGTCGGAGAAGGCCGCGAAGACCTCGCCGTAGATGCGGGCCTGCTCGGCCACGGACGGCTCGGAGTCGGCGTCGAGGAAGCACAGCTCGGTGCGGAACAGGCCCACGCCCTGGGCGCCGGTGGCGGCGGCCCTGCGGGCGCCCGCGCCGTCCTGGACGTTGGCGAGGACGTCGACGGCGCGACCGTCGGCGGTGGCCCCCGGGCCGGTCCAGGCGGCGACGGCGGCGGCCTCGCGCTCGGAGGCCTCCACGCGAGCGGCGGCGAGGACGCGGTCGGGCTCGACGGCGACCTCCCCGGAGGTCCCGTCGACCAGCACGAACTGGCCGGTGGCGACGTCGTCGAGGCCGCCGACGGCCACCACGCAGGGGATGCCGAGCTGGCGGGCGATGATCGCGGTGTGGCTCGTGGGGCCGCCGCGCGTGGTCGCGATGGCGAGCACCAGCTCGGGCCGCAGCCCGGCGGTGTCGGCGGGGGCGAGGTCGTCGGCGAGCAGCACCGAGGGGTCGGCGGGCACGGGCACGCCCGGCTCCTCCTGCCCGGTGAGCTCGGCCACGAGGCGGTCGCGCAGGTCGGCGAGGTCGGTGACGCGCTCGGCCATCACCCCCCCGAGCTGGGTGAACATCGCGCTGAACTGCTCCGCCGCACCGACGACGGCCTGGTCGGCGGGGGCGCCGGCCTTGACGCGCTTGGCGACGGCGGCCAGCAGCCCGCGGTCGCGGGCGAGGCCCGCTGTGGCCTCCAGCACCTCCGCGGCGGCGCCGGTGGCGCGCGCGGCGCGCCCCTCCAGGCGCTCGGCGACGACACCGGCGGCGGCCTGGAAGCGCTCGACCTCACCGGCGCGCGCCTCCTCGGCCACGGACGGCTCACCGGTGACCTCCGGCAGGCGCGGCCGGTCGGCCGGACGGACCACGGGGCCGGCACCGACGCCGGGCACGACGGGGATGCCCGCGAGCGCGCGGCCGCCGGAGGAGGCGGCAGAGGCGGACGGAGGGGTGGCGACGCTGCTCATCGTGACTCCTGCGCTGGAGCGGACCCGCCACGCGGACGGGCGCGGGTCGGGCTGAGGGGTGGTGTCCGGGACCAGCGTGCACCGAACCCGCCCCTTGACACAACAACATGAACGGGCGTAGAACCACATGTCACAAAGATGTTTCCCACACAAGCCCACATCGCAGCGGGCCGGGACACCACACACCGCCACCACACGCAGGCACGAGGGAGTGCGCCGTTGTACGCGACAGAGCGCCACGAGGCGATCGCCGGGCTGGTCCGCCAGCACGGTCGCATCGCCGTCACCGACGTCGCCGCGCAGTTCGGCGTGACCACCGAGACCGTCCGCCGCGACCTGGCCGCCCTCGAGAAGGCGGGCCTGCTGCGCCGCGTGCACGGCGGCGCCGTCCCCACCTCCTCCCTGACGGTCGTGGAGCGCGCCGTGGCCGACCGCGACGTCGAGCGCGCCGACGCCAAGGACCGCATCGCCCGCGCCGCCCTCGACCTCGTGCCCACCGGCGGCTCCATCGCCCTGGACGCAGGCACGACGACGGTCCGGCTGGCCCGACTGCTGCCGGTGGACGCCCCGCTCCTCGTGGTGACGAGCGCCGTGCCCGTCGCCGCCCAGCTCGCGGGCGCCGGCCGCATCGACCTCCACCTCGTGGGCGGCCGCGTCCGCGGCACCACGCACGCGGCCGTCGGCCCCGACGCGCTGGCCCAGATCGGCGCCCTGCGCGTCGACACCGCCTTCGTCGGCGCCAACGGCATCACCGCCGACCACGGCCTGACCACCCCCGACCACGACGAGGCCGCCCTCAAGCGGGCGCTCGTCGCCGCCGGACGCCGCGTCGTCGTGCTCGCCGACGCCTCCAAGCTCGGCCAGGAGCACCTCGTGCGCTTCGCCGGGCTCGACCAGGTGGACGTCCTGGTCACCGACGCGAGCGCCCCCCGGCGCGAGCTCAAGTCCCTCGAAGCCCGTGGAGTGGAGGTGCTGGTCGCGTGATCGTCACCCTGACCGCCAACCCCAGCCTGGACCGCCTGGTCCCGCTGGCCGGCCCGCTGGAGCGCGGCGCCGTGCTGCGCTCGGCCGCCGCCGTCGACCAGCCCGGAGGCAAGGGCGTCAACGTGGCCCGCGTGGTCGCCGCCGGTGGGCGCACCGCGGTCGCGGTGCTGCCCGGCCACCCCGACGACCCGCTGCTGCTGGCACTGCGCGAGCTGCACCTGGTGCACCGGGCCGTGCCGATCGCCGCGCACTCGCGGGTCAACCTGACCCTCGCCGAGCCCGACGGCACCACCACCAAGGTCAACGCTCCCGGCGCCCCCCTCGACGCCGGCGCGCGCGCGGGGCTGGCGGAGGCGCTGCGCCGCGAGGCCGCAGGCGCCCGCTGGGTCGCCCTCTCCGGCTCGCTGCCCCCCGGGGTCGACGACGACTGGTACGGCCGGCTCGTGGCGCAGCTGCGCAGCACCGGTGCCCGGGTGGCCGTGGACACCTCCGGCGCGGCGCTGCTGGCGACCGCCGGGCCGGACGCCCCCTCGTCGTCGACGGCGCTGCCCGACCTGCTGAAGCCGAACGCCGAGGAGCTCGCCGAGCTCACCGGCCTGGCAGCACCGGGCCGCGGCGGCGCGGCCGGCGCCGAGCTCGAGGCCGACCCCGTGGCCGCGGCCGAGGCCGCCTCGACCCTGGTCGAGCGCGGCGTCGAGACCGTCCTGGTGACCCTCGGAGGTGCGGGCGCCCTGCTCGTCACCGCCGACGGCGCCTGGCACGCCGTGCACGAGCCCGTCACGCCGGTCAGCACGGTCGGCGCCGGTGACTCCACCCTGGCCGGCTACCTGCTGGCCGAGCTGGACGGCGCCGCCGAGGCCGAGCGCCTCGCCGTCGCCGTCGCCCACGGCACCGCCGCGGTGCAGCTGCCCGGCTCGACCCTCCCGGGGCCCGAGCACGTGCAGCGCGACCGGGTCACCACCCGGCGCCTCTGACCTCTTCCCCGCACGACCCAGCCCCACCCCCAGCACTCCCCCAGCACGGACCGCCGACGCCGTCGGCCAGACCAGGAGGACCGGACCGCATGTCCACCGACACCACAGCGCCGGCGCAGCTGATCACGACGCAGCTCGTGCGCCTCGACGCCGACCTCGGCGCCCGCAAGGAGGACGTCATCGCGTCCCTCGCGGCGATCGTCGCCGGCACCGGCCGCGCCACCAGCCCCGAGGGCCTGCAGCGCGACGCGATGGCCCGCGAGGCTCAGTCGGCCACCGGCCTGCCCGGCGGCATCGCCATCCCCCACTGCCGCTCGGAGTCCGTCACGACGGCGACGCTGGCGTTCGCGCGGCTGTCGCCGAAGGTCGACTTCGGCGCCCCCGACGGCGGCGCCGACCTGGCGTTCCTCATCGCCGCACCGGCCTCCGGCGGCCAGGAGCACCTCAAGCTCCTCACCGCGCTGGCCCGCGCGCTGGTCAAGCCCGCCTTCACGGCAGCGCTGCGCGCCGCCAAGACCGAGCAGGAGGTCGTCGACCTCGTCACCGACGTCGTGACCCCGAAGCCCGCCGCCGCACCGGCCGCTGCGACGACGACGGCGACCGCCGCTCCTGCTGCCGCCGCACCCGCCGCGGGCGCGTCGTCGTCGAGCTCCTCCAACGGCGCCGGCAAGGTCGTCGTGGCCGTCACCGCGTGCCCGACCGGCATCGCCCACACCTACATGGCCGCGGACTCCCTGGTCGCCGCCGCCGAGCGCGCGGGCATCACCCTCAAGGTGGAGACGCAGGGCTCCGGCGCCACCACGCCGCTGCCGGCCGAGCTCATCGCCAGCGCCGACGCCGTCATCTTCGCCACCGACGTGCCGGTCAAGGGCCGCGAGCGCTTCGCGGGCAAGCCGGTCATCGCCTCCGGCGTGAAGCGGGCCATCAACGAGCCCGACGTCATGGTCGCCGAGGCGCTCAAGGCCTCCACCGACCCGGCGGCGGCCCGCGTGGCCGGCGACGGCGGCGGAGCGTCGGCGTCGACCGCGGTGCAGGGCGGCGACGTCTCGTTCTGGGTCAAGGTCCGCCAGGTCCTCCTGACCGGCGTCAGCTACATGATCCCGTTCGTGGCGGCCGGCGGTCTGCTCATCGCCCTCGGCTTCCTGCTGGCCGGCTACCGCGTGACCAACCTGCCCAGCGGTGCGGACAGCATCCTGCTGACCAACTCGCTCTGGAACCTCCCGGACGTGGCCTCGCTCAAGGCGGCCGAGCCGCTGCTGCAGGGCGACGGGCTGCGCGACAGCGCCCTGCTCGTCTACCTCGGCGCGATGCTCTTCCAGATCGGCGCCCTGGCGTTCAGCTTCCTCGTGCCCGCCCTGGCCGGCTACATCGCCTTCGGCATCGCCGACCGCCCCGGCATCGCCCCCGGCTTCACCGCCGGTGCCATCGCCGTCTTCACCGGCGCCGGCTTCCTCGGCGGCCTCGTCGGCGGTGTGCTCGCCGGTCTGGTGGCCTACGCCTTCTCGCGCCTCGACGTGCCCAAGTGGCTGCGGGGTCTCATGCCCGTCATGATCATCCCCCTGGTGGCGTCCATCGTGGCCGGTGGCCTGATGTTCCTCTTCCTCGGCCGCCCGCTGGCCGCCGCCACGAACGGCCTGTCCAGCTGGCTGAGCGGGCTCACCGGCACCTCGGCGATCCTGCTCGGCGTCATCCTCGGCCTGATGATGTGCTTCGACCTGGGCGGTCCGGTCAACAAGGCGGCCTACGCCTTCGCCACCGCCGGCCTGTCCGTGACCAACCCCGGCTCGATGCAGGTGATGGCGGCCGTGATGGCCGCCGGCATGGTGCCGCCGCTGGCGATGGCCCTGGCCACCGCCGTCCGCCCGAAGCTCTTCTCCGCCGTCGAGAAGGAGAACGGCAAGGCCGCCTGGCTGCTCGGCGCCTCGTTCATCTCCGAGGGGGCCATCCCGTTCGCCGCGGCCGACCCGCTGCGCATCATCCCGGCGTCCATGGTCGGCGGGGCCGTCACCGGTGCGCTGATCATGGCCTTCAAGGTGCAGCTGCAGGCGCCTCACGGCGGACTCTTCGTGTTCTTCGCCATGAACAACGTCCTGCTCTTCGTCGCGGCGCTGGTCGTCGGGTTCGTGGTCTCGGCCGCGCTCGTCATCGTCCTGAAGAGCACCGCCAAGACCCCGGTCGCGGCCTGACCGCCCCTCTGATCCACTCTCGCTAGACGACACGCCCCTCACGAAGGAGAGAGCACCGTGCCCAGCACCACCGTGACCGTCGGGTCCGCCGTCGGCCTGCACGCCCGCCCCGCCGCCGTCATCGCCCAGGCGGCGACGGACACCGGCGCCGAGGTGACCCTGTCGGTCGAGGGCCAGGAGCCCGTCGACGCCGGCTCCGCCCTGCTGATCATGACGCTGGGCGCCGCCAAGGGCGACCAGGTGACCGTCGAGTCCGACGACGAGGCCGCCATGAAGACCGTGGCCGACCTGGTCGCCAAGGACCTCGACGCCTGACGCACCCCGCTCCACCAGGAGGGCCCCCGCCGGATCCGGCGGGGGCCCTCCTGCGTCGCAGGACCCGTGACGACGGCGAAGAGGTCATTGCGAGCGCGCCCCCTCCACCCGGGCCTCGACGCTGAAGAGGTCACCGGGCTGGCAGCCCAGGGCGTCGCACACCGCGGTGAGGGTGGAGAAGCGGACGGCGCGGGCCCTGTCGTTCTTGAGCACCGACAGGTTGACCACCGTCACCCCAGCGAGCTCCGCCAGCTGGACCAGCATCAGGCCGCGCTCGGCGAGGAGCGCGTCGAGGTGGCATCGGACCCGGTGACCGCCGTCGTCGTCCTGCGGCACGGTCAGACGGGCCCCTCGGCGTCGCGGACGAGCTTCTCGCCCTGCCGGAAGGCTTCGGCGAGGGCGAGCAGCAGCCCCACGAGGAGGAGGCTGCTGACGTCGAGCACCTGCCACGACGGGGACAGGGAGGCACCAGCGCCCGCCATGCCCAGGCGCTCCAGCACGAGCGCCGCGGCCCACCTGGGGAGCACCGGCGCGACCTGGGAGGCGACCAGCACGCAGACCGCGCTCCCCGCGATGCACCGGGCGTTGCCGCCGGAGAAGGACCGTCCCTCCCCCACGCGCGTGACGACGCGGCGGAGCAGCAGCGCCGCGACGCCTGCAGCTCCCCACCACAGCAGCACGCCGCCGCGCACGAGCGCCCACTCCGCGACGGTCGATCCCTGGCTGGACAGCTCCAGGTCCTGGTTGGTGGCGGACAGCTGCGGCGGAGGCACGTCGCCGGTGGAGACGAACGCGGTGCCCACGGGCAGGTCCACGGCGACGTCCGCCGGTCGGCCGCCGCTGCCGTCCAGGGCGTCGACGGACCGCACCACGACCACGGGCACGTCGATGCCGGCTCCGGCCTGCGTCATGCCGTTGACCCAGTAGACGGGGGCTATGACGATCGCGGCGAGGCCGGCGACCCCCAGCACCACCTCGAGCAGGCCGAGGAGCCAGGGACGCGCGTACTGCTTCGCCGCGGTGGTCACGGCGCAGCGTGGCGCATCGACAGTCGATAGGGCAAGCAGTCGCTCGGTGCGGCGCGCCGCGGTCCGGCGTCAGGGGGCGGTGCGCTCGGCGAGGAGGACGAGGCGCTCGAGGCGGCGCTGCTGCCCGAACCCGGACAGCGGCGCCGCGAGGCGCTGGAGCAAAGGGCCCAGCGGCCCGTGGACGGTGGCGGTGAAGACCACGCGGCTGCCTCCGCCCGGTGCGGGGCTGACCAGCTGGGCGTACCGCAGCTCGTGCCCGAGCGCACGGGTGCGCCATCGCATCCCGCCGCCGGGCAGCACCTCGGTGACCTCCATCGTCGTGGCGGGCCCGAACCACGGCTTGACGCGCCCCCGCCAGCCGGGGTGCACGCGGCCGGTGGCCGGGTCGGTGCGGACCACGTGCGGCGACCAGAGCGGCCAGCTGCTCACGTCGACGAGCAGATCGTGCACGGCAGCCGGCGGCGCGGTGCTCGTGCGCTCGCGCGTGATCGGTGGAGCCGGTCGCAGCGCCATCGTCGTCATCCTCCGAACGCTCCCATCGCCGGCCCCGCCCCACCACCTCCGCACTCTCCCGCCCGAGTACCGGTCAAGGGGCTCCTAGACCGGCACTCGCGCGGGAGAGTGCCGGGAAGCAGGGCGCCACACCGGCACTCGGGCGGGAGAGTGCGGAGGAGGAGGAGGAGGTCACCCGGGGGCGGGCAGGCGCGCGAGTGTGACGGATGTCAGGTCCCAGGCCGTGAGGGGTGCACGCGAGGTCGTGAGCGCGCGCACTGCCACCGGGTCCTCCCGGGCGGGAGCGTGGAGCCATGACCAGCACAGCGACCGCCTCGGCTCCGGCGGGCACGACGAGCGACCTCGTCGTCGACGTCCGGGGCCTGTCCGTCACCTACGGCGCGTTCACCGCGGTGGACGCCGTCGACCTCGACGTCCGCCGCGGGGAGGTCTTCGCCCTGCTCGGCACCAACGGCGCCGGGAAGACCTCCACGCTCGAGGCCCTGCAGGGGTTCCGCCGCCGCTCGGCGGGCTCGGTGGCCGTGCTCGGGGAGGACCCGATGGTCAGCACCCGCCGACTGCGCGCGGCCAGCGGCACGATGGTGCAGGAGGCGGGCTTCGTGCCCGAGGCCACACCCCTGTCCGCGCTGCAGCTGTGGGCCTCGCTGAGCAGCCGCGTCGACGACGCCGACGCCGTGCTCGAGCGCGTCGGCCTGGCCCACCGCCGCACGGTGCTGGTCAAGGACCTGTCCGGCGGCGAGAAGCGCCGCCTGGACCTCGCGCTCGCCGTGTGGGGCGCTCCCGAGCTCATCGTGCTCGACGAGCCCACCACCGGCCTCGACCCGGAGTCCCGCGCCACCCTGTGGGCCCTGGTCCGGGAGCTGCGCGACGGCGGCACCACGGTGCTCATGACCACGCACCACCTCGAGGAGGCCGAGGCCCTCGCCGACCGGGTGGCGATCATGCACCGCGGCCGGATCGCGGTGGCCGGCACGCTCGCCGAGGTGCTCCGCGAGCGCCCCGCCCGCATCACCGCCGTCCGGCGCCACCCCGGTCAGCCCGCCGCGGCGGCTGAGCACCTCGACCTGCGCACCCGCCACCTCCAGCGCGACCTGCTCGCCCTGCTCCTCGAGGCCGACCGCGCCGGTGCCGTGCTCGACCAGCTGCGCGCCACACCGGCCTCCTTGGAGGAGGTCTTCCACGCCGTGGTCCGCGGCGACCTCGCCACCACCCCCGCCCGCGAAGGAGCCTCCCGATGAGCACCGCCGTCCCGTCCACCACCGCCCACCAGAGCCGGACGACGACGCAGCGCCGCCGCCGCAGCGTGACCCCGCTGCAGCGCACGCTGCGCCTGGCCAGGTTCGAGACGTCGATGCTCGCCCGGCAGCGCACCACCCTCGTCACGCTGCTGTCCGGCCCGTTCCTCGTGCTGGCGCTCGCCGCCCTCAGCCCGTCCGCCTCACCGCAGGCTCTGGCCGCCCTCGCGGGCATGGGCGTGCTCGTGGTGATGTCGCTCACCACCCACTTCGCCGGCGTCATGCTCACCGTCAACCGGCGCGAGGCGCAGGTGCTCAAGCGGCTGCGCACCTCCGAGCTCAGCGGCGGCGAGCTCGTCACCGGCATGTACCTGCCGCTCGTGGTGGTCGGCGTGCTGGAGTCCCTCGCGGTGGTCGGCGTGCTCGCGGCCCGCGGCGGGGCGCTGCCCGACGCGCTCGGTTGGCTCCCGATGATGACCGGGGTGCTCATCGCCTCCGTCGGCCTCGTGGTGGCCGGTGTCGCGGTCGCCGGGCTCTCGGGGAACGCGGAGAAGGCGAACTGGGCCGCGGTCCCGCTGCTCGTCGTCGTCTCCGGCGCGGCGAACATGCTGACGGTGAGCGCGCTGCCGGAGGTGGCGCGGCAGGTGCTGCTGCTGTTCCCCTTCGCCAGCCTCACCGACCTCGTGGCCCGCACGTCCGGTGCGTCGGTCTCGCTCGCGGAGCTCCCGGTGCCGGTGCCGGGCGAGCTGGTCGACATCGCCCTGCTCGTGGTGTGGACGCTGGTGTTCGCGGCGGTGGCGAAGCGGCTGTGGCGCTGGGAGCCTCGCGGCTGATGCAGCACGCTGGCCGCGTGAGCACGGACACGCGCGACGGACGGGGAGCGCCACCACGAGGACCGGTCACCGACCGGGTCCCCCCGTGGTGGCGCTCCCCGCGCGTCTGGTGGGCCTCGCTGGACCAGGTGCAGCGGGTGGAGGTCTACACCGCGCAGGTCCTCTACTGGCTGGGCGCGGTGCCACCGCTGCTCCTGCTGGTGCTGACCCGCGGCTCCGGCCCGGCGTGGCAGACGGCCCTGGTGGTGGGCCTGTCCGTGGCGCAGGGCGTCGCGGCGTTCGTGGTGCTGCGCGCTGGGGTCGAGCCGCACTGGCGCGCTCAGCAGCGCCCCGGGCTCGTGGCGCTCGCGGTGAGCACCGCCGCGCTGCTGGCCACCGCGCCGCTCGTGCCGACCGCGGCGTCGCTCAGCGGCTCCCCGCGGCAGGCCGTGGTCGCCTACTCGGTGATGTTCTCCCCCGCCGCGGTGGCCGTGGTGCACCGGCGAGCGGGCTGGCTCGTGCCGGTGTTCGCCGGCCTCGCCGTCGGGGCCGCAGCCCTGCTGGGTGGCCAGCCGCCGCTGGTGGTCCTCACCACCGGCGCGTTCACGGTGCTCGGGTCGGCGTTCATCGTCATGACGCTGCGGCTGTCGGTGTGGCTGCTCGACGTGGTCCGCCAGCTCGCCGGCGCCCAGGGCGACCGCGCCCGCCTCGCCGTCGCCGAGGAGCGGCTGCGCTTCGCCCGCGACCTGCACGACGTCGTGGGCCGCGACCTGTCCGCCATCGCCCTCAAGTCCGAGGTGGTGGCGCGCCTGGCCGAGCGCGGTCGGCCCGAGGCCGCCGCCGAGGCGCTCGCGGTGCGCGAGCTGGCGCAGTCGTCCCTGGCCGAGGTGCGCGCAGTGGTCCGCGGGCACCGCCGCGCCGACCTCGACGTGGAGCTGTCCGGGGCGCGCGCGCTCCTCGCCTCCGCCGGGGTGGGGTGCGAGCTGCGCGTCGAGCCGGGCGCTGTGGCGGCGCTCGCTCCCGCGGCGCAGGAGGCGCTCGCCTGGGCGGTGCGCGAGGCCGTCACCAACGTGGTGCGCCACGCCCGGGCGCGCGAGTGCTCCCTGTCGCTGGCCGTGGTGGAGGGGACCGCGGTGCTCGTGGTCCGCAACGACGACGACGGCGGCGCCTCGCCCGTCCGCCCCGGTGCCGGGCTGACGGGGCTGCGGGAGCGGCTCGAGGCCCGGGGCGGCTCGCTCGAGGTCCGCCGCGAGCCCGGCCGGGTGGTGCTCACGGCTACCGTCCTGGTGAGCCCCGACGAGGGGAGCCACCCCGTGGATCAGGAGGCCCGCGCGTGATCAGAGTGCTGCTGGCGGACGACGAGCAGCTCATCCGCACCGCGCTGGCGACCCTGGTGGACCTCGAGGACGACGTCGAGGTGGTCGGCCAGGCCGCGTCCGGGCCGGAGGCCGTCGCGGTGGCGCGGGCGGTGGAGCCAGACGTCGCCGTCCTCGACCTGCAGATGCCCGGCCTGGACGGCATCGAGGTGGCGGCGCAGCTGCGCCAGCAGGTGCCCGGGTGCGGCGTCGTCATCGTCACCGGCCACGGGCGGCCCGGTCACCTCAAGCGGGCGCTGGCCACCGGCGTGCGGGGGTTCCTGCCCAAGACGACGTCGGCGGCGGTGCTGGCATCCGTCATCAGGACGGTCCACGCCGGTGGGCGGCACGTCGACCCGGAGCTCGCGGCCGACGCGATCGCCGCCGGGGACTCCCCGCTGACACCTCGCGAGGCCGACGTGCTGGAGCTGGCCGCCGGCGGGGCCAGCGTGGAGGAGATCGCGGTGCGCGCGTCGCTCTCGCCGGGCACGGTGCGCAACTACCTCTCAGCGGCGGTGCAGAAGCTGGGGGTGTCCAACCGGCACGAGGCCGTCACCCGGGCCCAGGCCGCCGGCTGGATCTGACCCTCCCCAGCACCCTCTCAGGGGCACCAGCGAAGATCATGTCCTCCCCCCTGCAGAGAGGACTGATCCAGCGTGACCACCTTCGACACCCTCCTCGCCGAGCAGATCGGCCACGAGTTCGCTGCGTCCCACCAGTACGTCGCCATCGCCGTGTGGTTCGACGACCACGACCTCCCTCAGCTCGCCGGGTACTTCTACCGACAGTCCGTGGAGGAGCGGAACCACGCCATGATGCTCGTCCAGTACCGCCTGGACCGCGGCATGGGCGTGGCCATCCCCAGCGTGCCGGCTGTGCGGAACGAGTTCGCCGACGTGCGCGAGCCGATCGCGCTGGCGCTCGCCCAGGAGAAGCAGGTGTCGGAGCAGATCCAGGCGCTGTTCGCCGCCGCCCGTGCTGAGGACGACGGGCTCGGCGAGCAGGCGATGCTGTGGTTCCTCAAGGAGCAGGTCGAGGAGGTCGCGTCCATGCAGACGCTGCTCACCATCGCGGAGCGCACCACCAACCTCTTCGACATCGAGAACTTCGTGGCCCGCGAGGCCGGCAGCAGCCACGCGAACGACCCGGGGGCCCCGAGCGCCGCCGGCGGCGCCCTGTGAGGCGCTGACCCGTGAGGCGGTGGCGGTCCAGGTCCCACCGGCTGAGGCACCATCAGCGGGTGGGACCTGACCTGGCGTGGCCGCTGGACGCCCCTGACGTCGTCGTCCTGCCCTCGGGCAGGCGGGTGCGGGGACGCGGCGTGCGCCGCGGCGCTCCGCCGACGGGTCTGGAGCCGCACGTCAGCTACCAGTGCACGTGGCAGCGCCCGGCACCGCAGCCGTGGCCGGTGCGGTGGGTGCGCTGGCCCGACTTCGGCCTGCCGCTGGTCCCAGCCGACTCGCGCGCCGCGCTGCACGAGGCGTGGGAACGCGCCGCCACCGAACGCGTGGAGGTCTGCTGCGGCGGCGGGAACGGACGCACCGGGACGGCGCTCGCGCTGATGGCGGTGCTCGACGGCGTGCCGCCGGCAGAGGCGGTGGCGTGGGTGCGCGAGCACTACCGGCGGACCGCTGTGGAGACGCCGTGGCAGCGGTGGTGGGTCGGGCGCTGAGCGCTCAGTCGAAGTCGAAGATCGAGTGCTGGTCGTAGAAGTGCAGGACGTAGCGGCACTGGACGCAGATCATCAGCGTCATCCGGTGGGTGGTGAAGCCCCAGCGCGAGTCCTGCCGGGACTCCTCCTGCTGGAACTGCGTGCACCCGCACAGCGGGCACGCCAGGGTCGGGGACGTCTGCTCCGTCACGGCTCGCAGCCTGGCCGTGACGGGCTGCGGCCGCGTCAGCCCGCAGGCTGACGCGGCCGCAGCCGCCGTCGTCAGTCCGCCAGACCGTGCTCGTGCCAGTAGCGGAGGTGCTCGGCCGTCGACCACGCGCTGACGGCGTCGAGGTCGGGGTGCTCCGGCAGCGGTGAGCGGCCGCTGGCCAGGAGGTCCTCGAGGTGGGCGCCGCGCTCGTCGATGAAGGCGAGCGCCTGCTGCTGGGTGCGCTCGCCGCGCTTGACCTCCAGCACGAGCGAGCGCTCCGGCTCGGGCATCGGGAGCGTGAGACGCCCGTGCTCCACGACCTCGATGCCCTGGAACGCCAGCCGGAGCGCGTGGGAGGCGTACTTGGTGTCGAAGCCGTGCTGCGCGACGAGCTCAGGCCGGTTCGGCGCACCGGACGCTGCGCCGAGCATCCGCTCCCTCTGGCTGCGCAGGTAGCCCAGGAACCTGTGACCCGCGCGCTGGCTGAGCAGCTCAGGGCCCTCGGCGCGCAGCCGCTCCCCCAGCGGGGTGGTCAGGACGACGTCGGCGGCCGGGGTGAACAGGGGCAGCAGCGCGGTCGGGTTGCCCGTCAGCACCAGCGCCAGGTAGCGGCGCAGCGAGTACAGGACCAGGTCGACGTCGCCGTGGTGGGAGCGGTGGCCCTCCGGCACGGTCCTCGCGACGTAGTGGCCGTCCACGTGGCCGACGCCGAGCACCGCCCGCGGGTGCTCGACGTAGACGCCCATCTCGTCGTGGTCGTCGGTGCCCTCGATGGCGATGCCGTGCACGCCGGAGCCCACGACGGTGCGCAGCACCTCGCGCTCGGTCGCGGTGGGGTCACCGTGCTCCGTCAGCCAGGTGCGGTCGGCATCGACCTCGTCGGTCTCCGTGGTGGTCATCCACCCATGATCACGGTGGGCGCAAGGAGGTTCCTGCTCAGGTGTCGCCGAGCCAGACCCTGCCGAAGCGGGGCAGCTCCACCTCGAAGGCGCCGTCGGGCACGGTCACCGGTGACGACGTCAGCAGCTCGACCAGCTCGGTGCCGGGCTCCACCACCCCGTCGGGCACGGTGACGGTCACCGGCGCGTCGCGCAGCGAGTGCAGGGCGAGCACCGTGCGACCGCGCCACGTCATGGTGTGCGCCAGCACCGACGGCTCCCCCACGTCGACCAGCCGGACGGCACCGCGGCCGAGCTCGGGGCGACCGCGGTAGGCGCGCAGCATGCGGCGGAAGAAGTGCAGCAGCGAGTCGGGGTCCCGCTCCTGCTCGGCCACCACCGGGCCCGGCCCTGCATCGCCCGCGGCCCAGGCCATCGGCGTGCGCACGGACAGCCGCCCGGGGATGGAGAGGTCCTCCAGCTGGCCGACCTCCTCGCCGTAGTAGAGCACCGGTGTGCCGGGCAGGCTCCACGTCAGGCAGTAGGCGAGCTCCATGCGGTCGCGGTCGCCGTCGACCATCGTCGGCAGACGCAGCCGCAGGCCACGGCCGAACAGCTGCACCTCCTCCTCGGGGCCGAAGGCGTCGAAGACCTCCTGCCGCTCGTCGTCGGAGAGCTGGTCGAGGGTGAGCTCGTCGTGGTTGCGCACGAACAGGCCCCAGCTCTTGCCCTCGGTGAGCTCCGGCCGTGACTCGACCGCCTCGCGGACCGGGCCGGAGTCGCCGCGGGCCATGGCCAGGTACAGCGCCTGGTTCAGCGTGAAGTCGAAGCACATGGTCATCCGCTGGCCCGCCCCGCCGAAGAACGGGGCGATCTCGTCGCGGGGCTTGTTGACCTCTCCCAGCATCACCGCCTCCGCGCTGCGGCGTGACAGGAAGGTGCGCATGACGTCGAGCATCGCCAGCGACTCGTCGAGGGCGGTGTCGTCGTCGAGCTGCTCGTCGCGCTCGCCGCTGGACGAGCCGGACGTGCTCGCAGGGCCCGTGTCGTCGGCGTCGCCGTCGCGGGTGGCCGTCTCGGCGAGGAAGGGCGCGGCATCCACCCGGAACCCCGCGACGCCCAGCTGCAGCCAGAACCCCATGATCCGGCGGATCTCGTCGCGGACCTCGGGTTCGGAGGTGTTGAGGTCGGGCTGGTGGCGGTAGAAGCGGTGGCGGTAGTAGAGCCCGGCCACCTCGTCGCGGCTCCAGACCGAGTCCTCCGCGTCGGGGAAGATGATGTCCGCGTCGGCGTCCTCCGGGTCCGGCTCCTCGCGCCACACGTACCAGTGGCGGTAGGGCGAGTCCGGGTCGGAGCGGGCCGACTGGAACCACGGGTGCTCGTCGCTGGTGTGGTTGACGACGAGGTCCACGATGACGCGCATCCCCCGCTCGCGAGCCGCCCGCACCACCTCGACGAACTCCCCGAGCGTGCCCATGCCGTCATCGACGCCGTAGTAGTCGGAGATGTCGTAGCCGTCGTCACCCTCGGGCGAGGGGTAGAACGGCTGGAACCAGAGGAAGTCCACGCCGAGGTCGACCAGGTGGTCGAGGTGGGCGCCGAGACCGGCGAGGTCGCCGCGCCCGTCACCGTCGGAGTCGGTGAAGCGCTTGATGTCGAGGCAGTAGCCGACGGCGGTGGCCCACCACTCGTCAGCGGTCGTGGTCAGCATCAGAGGACTCCCGTCCGGGTGGCGGTGGCGCGGTCCGTCGTGGGGGCGGTTCCGCCACTGCGCTCTGAGAGGGCCTGCGCCGTGGTGCCGGCGCCGGTGCGGCCGACCAGCTCCAGCGGCGCCGTGGGGGCCAGGCGCGGCAGCACCCGCTCACCGGCCTCGTCGATCCACGCCTCGAGGTGCTGCCCCACGTGGTGCAGGTAGACGCCGTCGAAGCCGAGCCCGGCCCACTGCGCCACCGTGTCGCTGATCTGCCCGGCGTCAGCGGAGACCAGCACCGAGTCCTCCAGCTCCGCGGGCTGCACCCGCTGGCCGATGTCGTCGAACTGCTCGACCGTCGCGAGGTCGGCGAGGACCTTGGAGGAGAAGACGTTGTTGCGCCACTGCTCGTGGGCGACGGCCAGCGCCTCCTCGTGGGTCTGCGCCCACGAGAGGTGGACCTGGAGGTTCACCGGGCCGGTGCCGCCCGCCCCGCGGTAGGCGTCGACGACGGAGCGCATCTGGTCGGGCGGGGCGTTGACGGTGATGAGCCCGTCGGCCCAGCTCGCCGCCCACTCAGCGGTCCGCGGGGTGAGCGCGGCGGCGAGCAGCGCGGGTGCGCGATCGACCGGCGGACGGCTGAAGACCCGGGCCTCGTGCACCACCACCCGTCCGCGGTGGGTCACCTCCTCGCCGGCCAGCAGCCGGCGGACGACGTCGACCACCTCCGCCAGCCGCGCGTCGCGCTCGTCCTTGGGCGGCCACCCGTCCCCGGTGACGTGCTCGTTCATGTACTGGCCGCTGCCGAGAGCGGCCCAGAAGCGGCCGGGGAACATCTCCGACAGCGTCGCGATGCCCTGGGCGGTGACGGCCGGGTGGTACCGCTGGCCCGGCGCGTGGACGACACCGAACGGCAGCTGCGTGCGCGCCAGCGCGGCACCGAGCCACGCGAAGGCCAGACCCGACTGTCCCTGGGCGGTGCCCCAGGGCGTGATGTGGTCCGAGCACATGGCCGCGGTGAAGCCGGCCTGCTCCGCCATGACGGCGTAGTCGAGCAGTCTGCTGGGAGGGATCTGCTCGTGGCTGCAGTGGAAGCCGATCGCCGTCACGGCACACGAAACTAGGGGGCCACGGTGCAGCTGGCACGTCGGGCACACCTCGGCGCCAGATGGTAAAGGGCTCGCAAAAGTGGGAGGTCAGCCCGGCAGCGGGATCGTCACGACTCGGCTCCGCACCAGCGGCAGCGCGGTGACCCCGGAGGGCGTTCGTGCCCACCGTCGCCCTCGCACCACCGCGCCGCCGCCGCACGCGCGGCGGCCTCGCTGCGGTGGAACGTCGTCGGGTGGTGGGGACGCCCGGGTGTGGTCCCCTCGCCCCACGCGCACCAGCGGCGCAGCAGGCCACCCGGGTTCGGCCGCACGACCAGCACCGCCCGCGGCAGCTCGCGGACCACCAGCTCCACCGAGTCGACGCGCTCGGCCAGCAGCTCGTGCTGGCCGAGGCGCTGGGCCACGGAGTCACGGGCCCACCCGGCGTGCTCTCTCGCGCCGGCGGCCAGCTCCACCACGACCCTCAGCTCACGGCCCGCGGCCGCCCCCGGGCCCGCCTCGGCGGTGACGCCGACGACACCGCCGAGGCCGTCGCCGAGCCGCGCGACGGCGGCGGCGACCTCGGGGTCGCGCGGCGACGGCGTCCACACCTCCCCCTTCGCCAGCGCCCACAGCGCAGGACGGGGGACGACGACGGAGCCCGCGGGGCCGTCGACGCCCGGGTCGAGCACGAGCAGCTGCTGCCCCTCCTGCACGGCGCTGACCGCGGCGCGGCGCGCCTCCACGGGCACCGGGCGAGCCTCCGCACTCCATGCAGTGAGCGCCGTCACCGAGGTGAACACCGGCAGGGCATCGCGCCCGTCGGGCGAGCGCAGCGTGGGGATGGCCATGTCGGCCCCCAGGTCGCCACCCGTGGCCTCGTCGGCGCCGGCGGAGATCGCGGTCACCGGGACGAAGAGCCGCGCTCCCGGCAGCGCCGCGACGAGCGCCGCCACGTCGACCGGCTCTCCCGTCGCGCGTGCGGCGTCGAGCAGCGCGGCCACCGCCGAGGCCACCGCGCCGTCGTCACCGGCGAACGGGCTGTCGGTGAGGGTGCGCCCCGCCCACGGGGTGCCGGCGGAGTCGCCGTGGGCGTCCCCGTGGCGGCCGGGCAGGTGCTGGCCCCGGCGCAGGGGGTGGCTAGCGCCCATGATCACGGCCGGGGATGTCGGCAACGTCCATGATCACGGGGGCGGGTCAGGGGCGTCCGGCGACGTCGAGCGCCTCGGGCAGCGTGAACGCCCCCGCGTAGAGCGCCTTGCCGACGATCGCGCCCTCCACGCCGTCCGGGACCAGGGCGCGGAGGGCCTGCAGGTCGGCGAGGGAGCTCACGCCGCCGGAGGCGATGACGGGAGCCTCCGTGGCGGCGCACACCTGCGCGAGCAGCTCGGTGTTGGGGCCGCGCAGCGTCCCGTCCTTGGTGACGTCGGTGACCACGTAGCGGGAGCAGCCGTCGCGGTCGAGGCGGGCCAGCACCTCCCACAGGTCGCCGCCCTCCTGGGTCCACCCGCGGGCGGCGAGGGTGGTGCCGCGCACGTCGAGGCCCACGGCGATCCGGTCGCCGTGGCGCGCGATGGCGCTGGCGGTCCACTCCGGGTCCTCCAGGGCGGCGGTGCCGAGGTTCACGCGGCGGCAGCCGGTGGACAGGGCCCGCTCGAGGGAGGCGTCGTCGCGGATCCCGCCGGACAGCTCCACGTCGACGTCGAGGGTGCCGACCACGGAGGCGAGCAGCTCGGCGTTGGAGCCGCGGCCGAAGGCGGCGTCGAGGTCGACGAGGTGGATCCACTCCGCGCCGCCCTCCTGCCAGGCGAGCGCGGCGTCCAGCGGGGCTCCGTAGTGGGTCTCGGAGCCGGCCTCGCCCTGCACCAGGCGCACGGCCTGGCCGTCGGCCACGTCGACGGCGGGCAGCAGCTGCAGGCGGGCGGCGCTCGAGGGGGACGTGGTCTCACTGCTCACGGGCGCCATCCTCCCAGCCCCGCGAGCGCCGTCCGTCCACGGGCCGGGCTGGCCGGGTGGTCGGCACGGAGCGCGCGCAGCAGGCTGTGCGCCGTGTCCACCAGCAGCGGCGCGCCCGCCCTCCAGACCTCCGCCCCGCAGGACCACCCGGTGGTCGCGGCGGCCCGCCGGCGCGAGCCGGACGAGCGGCGCGAGCACGTCGTCGCCGTCCTCCTCGACGCCTTCGCGCCGCTCATCGAGTCCGACCCGGCGGCCTTCCGCAAGCGGTTCCGGAAGATGGCCGCCAGCCCGTGGACCTTCTACCGCGGGAGCGCGTGCCTGTTCTACGCCGACGTCGCCGCCCCGGAGGTGGCTGGGGCTGACAGGTGGGCTGACGAGCGCACCAGCCGCGTGTGGATCCAGGGGGACCTGCACGCCGAGAACTACGGCACGTACATGAACGACCAGGGGCAGCTGGTCTTCGACGTCAACGACTTCGACGAGGCCTACCTCGCGCCGTTCACGTGGGACGTGTGGCGGATGGCGGCGTCGGTGGCGCTGCTCGGGGTGGCCAAGGCCTTCGCCGACACGGACATCGAGCGGATGGTCACCGCCTACTGCACCGCGTACACGGAGCAGGTCCGCGCCTTCGCCACGAAGGACGACGACGCGGCGTTCGCCCTGCGGCTCGACAACACCACGGGCCCCGTCCACGACGCCCTGGAGGAGGCCCGCGCCTCCCGGCGGATCGACCTGCTCGACGCCGAGACGGAGATCGCCGACGCCGGGCCGGAGGCGACGATCGACCGGCGCTTCCGCGACACCCCCCTGCACCGCCGCCTCGACGACGACGAGCGCGCCACCGTGCTGGAGGCCTTCGACGGGTACCTCGTGACGATCCCGGAGGCCAAGCGCGGCGAGCGGATCGAGTACCACGTCAAGGACGTGGTGGGCCGCTCGGGCATCGGCATCGGCAGCGCCGGCCTGCGCACGTACAGCCTGCTGCTGGAGGGGCGCACGCAGGCGATGGAGAACGACGTGCTCCTGTCGATGAAGCAGGGCGTGGTGGCGGCGCCCTCGCGCGTCGTCGGCAGGCTCGTGGGCCCCGACGGGTCGACGGAGCTGTTCACCGACCACGGCCACCGCACCGCCGTCAGCCAGCGGGCCCTGCAGGCCCACGCCGACCCGTGGCTCGGGCACACCCAGATCGACGGCGTCGGGTACGTGGTGAGCGAGGTCTCGCCGTACACCGCCGACCTCGACTGGGACGACGTCGACGAGCCCGACCAGGCCGTCGCGCTGCTGCGCGACCTCGGCCGCGCGACGGCCAAGGTGCACTGCGTGGCCGACTCCTCCAGCGACGGCGGGGAGGTGCCCTTCCAGGTGGAGGAGGCCGTCGTCGCCGTGCTGGACGCGGCCGGGGAGGACGACGACGCGGGGCGCAGCGGTGACGCGCTGTTCGCGGCTGACGCCGTGGCGTTCGCGCTCGGCTACGCGGAGGTGGTCCGCGACGACTTCCGCCTGTTCGTCGACGGCTTCCGCAACGGCGCCTTCCCCGGGCTCTGACGGAGCCCGGTCAGCCCGCGGACGGCGAGGCGGAGGCGGCCGGGCAGTTGGCGTCCGACCAGGTCTTGAGGCGGTCCTCGACCGCCTGCGCGTCGGGGTGGGCCGCGACCGCCGCCTGCACCTTCGCCTGGAGGGCCGGGTCCTCCGGCGAACCACCCTGCAGCGCGTCGCTGATGGACGCCCACGCAGCGCGGTACTCGGTGAAGTCGGCCTCGACGGCGTCCGGCGGCTGCATGGCGTCCATGCGCTGGACGTAGGTGGGGAGCTGCTGGATCGCCGCCGGCAGGCCGCCCGCCTCGATCTGGGTGCCGAGGTCGGTCAGCGCGGCGCGGTCGGAGCAGAACTTCGCGACCACCCGGTCCTGCGAGCCCGCCGCGCCGGTGCTCGAGGAGCTCTCCGAGGGCGCCGGCGCGGACGTGGCGCTGGAGGCCGACGCTGCGGCGGTCGGCGCCTCCTGGCCGTCGGAGCCGCCGCTGCAGGCGCTCAGCGCCAGACCGGCGACCAGGACAGCGGTGACGCGGAGGGTTCGGGAGACCAGCACCCGGCGAGGCTAGTGCCCGTCAGCTGGTCCCTCCGCGGTCCGCCGCTCCCCCGCCAGCGCCCGGGTCAGAGCGTGCGGTGCACGGGGGCGCCTCCGACCACGGTGAGCACCACGGGCGCGGCGGCGAGGTCCGCCGGCGGGGCGGTGGTCGGGTCGACGCCCACGGCCGTCAGGTCCGCCGCGGCCCCCACCCGGATGACCCCCCGCGCTGCGTCTCCCACGGCCAGCGCGGGGGCGCGGGTGTACCCGGTGAGCGCCGCCACGGCGCTGATGGCCTGGTCCGGGCCGACGGGCGCGGCGTCGTCGTCCTCGACGGGGCGGCGCAGCTGGGCGGCGGCCATGATCGCGCGGGCGTCGAAGTGGGCGACGGGCCAGTCCGAGCCGAGCACCACCAGCGCCCCCGCGCCCAACAGGTCGCGGATGCGCCAGCCGTGGCCGGCGCGCTCGGGGCCCAGGCGCACCGACCAGTTGTCGCTGCCGTCGGCGGCCACGAAGTGCGAGCAGTGCGTCGGCTGCATCGAGGCGGTGATGCCCGAGCGGCCGATGCGGGTGACGAGGTCGTCCGGGAGCGTCTCCAGGTGCTCGAGGCGGTGGGCGGCGCGGCGTCCGGGGGCGCTGTCGGCGGGCACGGGCGGCCCGAGCGGCTCGAGCACGTCCATGACGAAGCGCACCCCGCCGTCCCCGATGGCGTGCGTGACCGTGGGGACCCCGGCGGCGTCCAGCGCCCGCACGGCGCGGGCGTAGGCCTGGGGGTCGCGCCAGTACGAGCCGGTGCTCTCGCCGTTGGCGTCGGCGTGGTCCAGCCAGGCCGTGCCGCCGTCGATGGTGCCGTCGATCATGAGCTTGACGCCCGCCACCCGCCAGCGCCGCCCGGTGCGCTCCTGCCACGCGACGAGCTGGGCGACGTCGTCGTCGTCGACCCCGGGCATGCAGAACGGGGCGACGCGCAGCCGGAGCGGCAGGTCGCCGTCGTCCTCGGTGCGGGCCAGCAGGTCCAGCGAGGCGGCGTCGCCGTCCATGACGTGGGCGCCGACCAGGCCCTGCGCCGCCATGTCGCCGAGCAGCGAGCGCAGCCGGGACCGCAGCTCGGCGTCGGGGGCGCTGGGGGCGTGGCGGTCGGCGAGCGCCATCGCGTCCCACTCGAGCAGGAAGCCCGTGGGGCGCGGCCCGTCGGCCGTGGCGTCGCAGATGACCTCGGCGGTGCTGGCGAAGCGCCGCGGGCCGTCGACGCCCGCGGCCCGCAGCAGCGACGTGCTCGCCAGCGCCGAGTGGGCGTCGGCCATGCGGAGCAGGCAGAGCGCGCCGCCGAGCGCGTCGTCGACGAGGTCGGCGCGCGGCACCCCGCCGGGGAAGACGTCGGGCACGAGGCCCCACCCCTGCACCCAGCCGTCGGTGCTCTCCCGGGCCAGCTGCGCGAGGCGCTCGCGCAGCTGGTCCAGCGTGCGCACGGCGGTGAGGTCGGCGCCCGCGGACATCGTGAGGCTGCCCACGGGGTGGGAGTGGCCGTCCACCCAGCCGGGGGTCAGCGCGGCGCCGCCGAGGGTGACGACCTCGGTGCGGGAGCCGCGCCACCGCTCGGCGACCTCGTCCCCTCCGACGTCCACGACCACGCCGCGGGAGACGGCCACGGCGCGGGCGCGGGGACGGGCGGGGTCGAGGGTGACGACGTCGGCGTCGACGATCAGCAGGTCAGCCGTGCTGGGGGAGCTCACGCTGCGCCATCCTCCCCGCGACCGGTGCCGAGCCGCGCCCAGGCCTCCGGCATGCGCCGGGCGAGCACCGGCGAGAGCACCAGCCCGAGGACGACGACGGCGAAGACGAGGCCGACGAGCACGGTGTTCACCGCCGCGCCGGCCGAGGTGAGCAGGTCGATCTGGCTGATGGTCAGGACGATGGCCACGACGAGCAGCACGAGCCCGAGAGCGGGGGCGACGATCACGCGGAGCGTGCTGTACCCGCGCCGGTCCTTCCAGAAGAAGCGGAGGACCGCGGCGCAGGCCAGGGCCTGGAGCAGGAGCAGCCCGATGCCGCCGGGGGTGTTCACCCACAGGAGCAGCTGGCGGTAGGGGTCGGCACCGGCGAGGGCGAAGCCGCCGACGACGACGAGCGCGAGCACCGTCTGCGCGAGGCCAGCGGTGGCCGGGGACTGGTAGCGGGGGTGCGTGCGTGCCAGCGCCCGGGGCAGCACGCCCTCGGCGGCGAGGGAGCGGGCGTAGCGGTTGCAGGCGTTGTGGAAGGCCAGCAGGGAGGCGAAGACGCTGCTGACCAGCAGGACGACGAGGACGTCCGCGGCCCGCGCCCCGACGTACTGGGTGGCGGCCACGGCGAACAGGTCGTTGAGGTGCTGGGCCAGGTACTCGGGGCCCTGGTTGCCGTACGCGTGCCCGACGGTCCACACGACGAAGGCGTAGAAGGCGGCGAGGAAGCCGACCGACACGATGGTGGCGCGGGGGACGGTGCGCTCGGGGTCGCGGGCCTCGGCGCGGTAGATCGCCGTGGACTCGAAGCCGGTGAACGCGACGAACGCGAGCGCCAGGACGGCGGCCATGCCGGGCGCGAACACCGCGGTCGGGGTGAACGACCCGGGCTGGCCGAGCTGGACGGCGCCGGCGGCGAAGATGCCGGTGCAGACGACCACGAGGATGGCGGTCTCGAGGGTGAGGAGCACCGCGAGGACCTTGGCGCCGACGTCGACACCGCTGCGCCCGAGGAGGTGGACGAGCACGAGGGCGGTGAGCGAGATGACCCACCAGGGCACCTGGGCGCCGGTCAGCGTGGTGACGGCGGTGGTCCCGGCGACGCCGAGCAGGCCGTAGACGCCGATCTGGAGGGCGTTGTACGAGACCAGCGCGAGCAGCGCCGACGCGAAGCCGGCGGGGCGGCCCAGGCCGAGGGTGATGTAGCTGTAGAAGGCGCCGCCGCTGGGCACCACCGCTGACATGGCGGTGAAGCCGGAGGCGAAGAGCAGCAGCACGAGGCCGGCGATGACGTAGGCGGCGGGGGCTCCCGGGCCGCCGATGAGCAGGGCGAGCGGGGCGACGCCCGCCATCACGGTCAGCGGTGCGGCGGCCGAGATGACGATGAAGGCGATGCTGGACGTGCCGAGGACCCCGGGGCGCAGCGCCGTCGCTGCGGTGGGGCCGTCCGAGCCGGCAGCGGTGCCGGTGCGGCTGGTGGCGGGGCTGGTGGCCGTCGGTGCGGCGGGGCGGTGCGTCGTCATGAGCACTCCTCGATTAACCCAAACCCTTTGGGATCGGCACACCGTAGGGCTCACGACGAGCCAGCGGAAGGGGTGAGCGCAGACTCCGACCCGAACCGGTCCTGGCACGATCGACGGATGCCCCGCCCACGGACCCGCCTGCTCGACCGCGAGCGCATCGTCGCGGCGGCCCTGGCGGAGCTGGAGGTCAACGGCCAGCTGACGATGTCCGCCGTCAGCCGGCGCCTGTCGGTGCACGTCTCGTCGCTCTACGAGCACGTGAGGGACCGGGCCGAGCTGGTGGACCTCATCCGCGAGGTCGTGACGTCGGGCCTGGACGAGGACCTCTCCGAGGTGCCCGCGGGGGCCGGCTGGCGCGAACCGCTCGAGCAGTGGCTCGTCAGCTACCGCGCGGCGTTCGCCCGCCACCCCCGCGCCATCGGCCTGCTGACCACCGAGCCGATCCGGAGCCACCGCGCGGCGCGCGGGTACGACAGGGTGCTCGGCCTCCTGGCCCGCGCCGGCGTCTCCCCGCAGGAGGCGATGGCCACCCTGACCGCCCTGGAGTGCTTCGTGCTGGGCTCCGCCCTGGACGCCGCCGCCCCCGACGCGATGGTCGAGGTGGACGACGACGACGCGCGCGGGCCGCTCGGCGAGGCGCTGCGCGCCGAGCCGTCACCGGAGCGGCGCGCGGACCACGCGTTCACGACCGGGCTGCGCCTGCTGCTGGACGGCCTCGCCGCGAGCGCCCCGGCGTCGTCGTCCTCCTGACCTGCGGTCCCTCGAGGGGACGGGAGGTGGGGGTCAGCGCAGGGAGGTGACCCAGTTGCGCAGCAGCTGCGCGCCGGCGTCGCCGGACTTCTCCGGGTGGAACTGCGTGGCCGACAGCGGCCCGTTCTCCACGGCCGCCACGAAGGGGGCGCCGTGCTCGGCCCACGTCACGAGCGGCCGGCGGCGGCGCAGCGTGCCGTCCTCGCGGACGTCGTCGTCCATCTCCCAGCGCTGCACGCCGTAGGAGTGGACGAAGTAGAAGCGCTCGTCGGCGATGCCGTCGAAGAGCACCGAGCCCTCCGGCGCGTCGACGGTGTTCCAGCCCATGTGCGGGACCACGGCGGCGGGCAGGCGCTCCACGGTGCCGGGCCACTCCCCCAGGCCCTCGCTCTGGACGCCGTGCTCGACGCCGCGGGCGAACATCACCTGCAGCCCCACGCAGATGCCGAGCACGGGGCGGCCACCGGCCAGGCGCCGGTCGACCACCTCGTCACCGCGCACGCCCTTGATGCCCTGCACGCACGCCTCGAAGGCGCCGACGCCCGGGACCACGAGGCCGTCGGCCTCCTGCGCGGTGCGCCGGTCGGCGGTGAGCTCGACGTCCGCACCCACCCGCTCGAGGGCTCGCACGGCGGAGCGCACGTTGCCGAAGCCGTAGTCGAGGACGACGACGCGGGGGCGCCGCGGCTGACCGGGAGTGCTGTCGGTGCTGGTCAGGCCCTCGCTCGAAGCGGTCGCGCTGGTCACTCCTCCAGGCTAGGCGGTCCACCGGTGTGACCCAGACCACTTCCTCCTGCTCGGCGAACAGGCCCTGGCGCGGTTAGCGTCGTGCAGCACTCCTTCCTGCCCGCGCAGGACGACCCGCCGCACGGGCGAGGTCGGTGGATCGCGCGAAGAGAGGTCAAGCCATGGCTCCTGAGCGTCCGTACCCCCGTCGTGACGTGTCCGAGGACGACGCCGGCCGTCTGTGGAACTGGGCCCGCAACTCCACCCTGGCCGACGCGTCGGCCCTGGTGAGGGCGAGCTCCGAGCTCGAGGTCCGCTCCCTGCTCGCTTCCCGCCCCGGCCGCGTGCGGCTGGTGGGCAGCCGCATGTCCTCGGGGCGGATGCTGGCCCCCGCCGGCTCGTCGGAGAGCGAGGTCCTCCTGGACGTGCGCGGCCACCGCGGCCTGCTCGCGCACGGCGAGGACTGGGCCACGTTCGCCGGCGGCACCGTGCTGCAGGAGGTCTACGACGCCCTCGCCGGGCTCGGCCGCATGCTCCCGTCGTCCCCCGGCGTCATCGCCGAGCAGACCCTCGCCGGCGCACTGGCGACCGGCACGCACGGCCAGGGCCTGCAGCAGAGCTCCATCGGCGACGCGCTGCTCGCGGTGCGCCTGGTCATGGCCGACGGCTCCGTGGAGGAGTTCGGCGCCGACCACCCCTGGTTCGGCGCGCTGCAGGTGGGTCTGGGCACCCTCGGCGTGGTCACCTCGGTGACGCTGCGCACCGTCCCCGTGGCCGTGTACTCGTGCGTCAAGGGCGCCACCAGCGCCGAGACCCTCGAGGACGACCTGCTCGTCTGGAACCGCGGTCACGAGATGGCCAAGGCGTGGTGGTTCCCGGACGACGAGAAGGTGCACGTCTGGACCGCGCAGCGCGCCGCGGCGCCCGAGCTGGCCGCCTGGGAGGCCGGTGGGCGGCAGCTGGTGGAGCGCACCGAGACCAGCGACGCCATGAACCGCGCCGTCGACGCAGCGCTGGCGCACATGCGCGCCGACACCCGCATCCTCGACGCGCAGGGCAAGCCGTTCCGCACGGTGACCCGCTTCAAGGACTTCTCCGACGTGACCGGTGACGTCTACCAGGTCTTCATGCGCGGCATCGCGACGCCGCAGATCAACGTGGAGATCGGGGTGCCGCTGGACCGCGCGCCCGCCGTCGTCCAGAAGATCCGCGCCTGGCACGCGGAGACCAGCCCGCACCTGCACTACCCGATCATCCTGCGGGCCACGGGTCCGTCGCGGGCGTGGCTGAGTCCGTCGGAGGGCGGCGACACCCTGTACTTCGGCTTCGTCGTCTACTACGCCGAGGACGGCTCGCTCAGCGAGGAGGGCGTCGACTTCCTGATCGAGGTCGAGAAGCTGCTCGCCGCCGAGGGCGGCCGCCCGCACTGGGGCAAGTACTTCGACGACACCCTCTACGACTGGCCGGCGCTCTACCCGCGATGGGACGACTTCCTCGCCGTGCGCGAGGCCCTGGACCCCGAGCGCGTCTTCAGCAACGCCTTCACCGACCGGCTCTTCCCTGCCTCGCGCGCGTCGGAGGTGGCCGCGTGAGCGGGCCCCGTCTCGACGAGCGCGTCGACGCGCGACCCGCGGCCTGGGCGACGCTGCTCACCCAGCCGAGCTACCTCGTGGGCGTCCGGGCGCTGCACGCCTCCCTGCGGCGCAGCGGCTCGCAGCACCCGCTCGTCGTCATGGTCACCGAGGACGTCGACGACGACGCGCGCCGCGCGCTCCTCGAGGACGGCGCTCTGGTGCGCGAGCTGCCGCGCGTCGGGCCCGACGAGTCCCTGGAGGCGCACTACGCCAACGCCCGTTTCGCCGAGGTGTGGACCAAGCTCGGGGCGTGGGGGCTGGTGGAGTTCTCGCGGCTGGTGGTGCTGGACGCCGACATGCTGGTCGTGCAGCCCATGGACGAGCTGTTCTCCGCCGAGCTGCCCGCCGGGGGGATCGCCGCGTGCCACGCGTGCCGGTGCAACCCCAACCGCATCGCCAGCTACCCGGCCAGCTGGGTGCCTGCCAACTGCTTCTACACGCACTGCCGCGGCGCCTCCCACGTGCGCGAGCCCGGCGTGGAGGAGTACTTCAACGGCGGCTTCCTCGTCATCGAACCCGACGCGGCCGTGCACGCGGAGATGCTCGCCCGGCTGCGCGGGCTGGAGGACCTCTCGGCCTACCAGTTCGCCGAGCAGGACTTCCTCAACGAGTTCTTCGACGGGCGCTGGCAGCCGATGGCGTACGTCTACAACGCGCTGAAGACGCTGCCGCACCAGCACCCGCAGGTGTGGGACGCGGCCGAGGTGAAGAACATCCACTTCATCATCGACAAGCCGTGGGAGAAGCGGCCGGAGCCGGGCGAGAAGTACGCCGAGCTGCACCAGCTGTGGTGGGACCTCGCCGACGACACCCCCGGCCTGCTCGCCGAGGACCCCGCGTCCGCCTCCACCGCTGCCTGACGCCCCTCCCCCCTTCCGCACTTTCCGCCGCACGTGCAGCAAGAGCCCTCTCCTTCTCGCACTTTCCGCGGCAAGTGCGAGAAGGAGAGGGCGGGTAGCGCGCTTTCCGCGGCAAGTGCGGGAGAGAAGCGCGTCAGGGGGTGATGGTGATCTGCGCCTTGTCGAAGGCCAGGTAGCCGGAGTAGTCGGAGCCCACCCGGTCGAAGGAGGCCGGGTACGGCTCGGGGTAGCTCCACGCGCCGTCCGCGGCGGTGGCGCCGCCGGGCGCGGTGACGTTCCAGTACTGCGCCACGCCCTTCCAGGGGCACGTGTACGGCGTGGGGCTCTTCGACAGCGCCCCCTCCACCACGCTGCTCGGCGGGAAGTAGGCGTTGCCCTCGATGCGCACGATCGCGTCGTCGTCGGCCTCAGCCACGACGACGCCGTCCAGCACTGCCTTCACGGTGTCCTCCAGGTGCATCCGGTGGAACGGTCCTTCCTCCGGAAGAACACCGGCCACGCGTCCGGCAGTCCCGTCCCCGGCACGTCCGGGTGGGCAGGCTGACGTCCGCTTCCGGGGCCGCAAGCGGACGTCAGCCTGCCCACCGGAACTCAGCCTCCCCACCCGGGGCGCCCGGCCCGGGCGCGACGCGGTCAGCGGGTGATGCGGCGCAGCACGTCCACCACGAAGTCGACGGCGACGCCGTACGCGAGGTGCGAGCCGCCCTCCCACACCCACCACGCCTTCGGGAGCTCCGACGGCGACGCCTGCACGCCCAGGGCGGGCAGGGTCGAGCCGTGGAAGGCGGCGAAGAGCGCTGCTCCCCCGACCGCTCCGCCACCGGCGCGCGCCAGCGGCACCCGGCGCGTCAGCACCGCGTAGAACACCGGGTAGCCGTACGCCAGGGCGCGGTGGAACCGCTGGGCACCGGCCTCGAGCTCGTCGTCGTCCAGCGCGTCAGCGGCGGCCTGGCCCTTCCGGGCAGCGACGAGCTTCCTGTAGAGCAGCGACGGCGGCATGCGGTCGCCGTGGCCGGCCGGGTCGGCGCCGTCGAGCTCCTTCTGGCCAGTCTCGGGCGGGAGCTTCCGCTCGCCCCACTCCTGCAGGCCCGACTCGGCCGCAGCCTTCACGGCCGACCCCACCCATCCGGCGGCGAGACCCAGGGCGACGTCGGTCAGGAGCTTCGAGGAGGCCACCCGACCTGAGTACTGCACCGCCGATCACCCCGCACTCCGGAACCGCAGCCGGGCGCCCGGCTGCGGTGAGCGTGACGGTCGGGTGGGGTCTCGTCAGCGCAGGGGCTGCGGGTCGTCGCGGGACGCGACGTAGAGGATCCGGTCGTCGGTGCGCAGCGAGCCGATCGACGGGTCGGAGTAGCGCAGCATCCGACCACCGCGCCACACCCCGACCACGGGAACGCCGCAGGCGTGCGGCGGCCGCCCCACCTCGGACGCCTCCACCGGGCGCTCGTCGAGGTCGAGCCCCGAGCCGAACGACAGCATGTCCTCCACCACGCTCACGGCGTCGGGGCTGTCGGTGGCCAGACCCAGCAGGCGGCCCGCGGTCTCGGAGGAGACCACCACCGACGTCGCCCCGCTCTCGCGCAGCAGCTCCGCCGTCGCCGACTCCCGTGACGACGCGAGCACCGTCACGTGCGGCGCCACGCGGCGCAGGGTGAGCGCGGCCAGGACGGCGGTGTCGTCGCGGTCGAGGGCGATGATCGCCGTTCTCGCGCGCTCGACCTGCGCCTCGACGAGCACCGACTTGTGCGTGGCGGACCCGATGACCACCGCGTACCCGTCGCTGCTGGCGCGGGAGGCGGCGGCGTGGTCGGCCTCGACGACGACGATCCGGTCGGCCGGGTGGTCGCGCAGCCGCAGCGCGCGCACCGCGTTGCGCCCCTTGGTGCCGTATCCGAGGACGACGACGTGGTCGCGCATGCGGGCCTTCCAGCGGTGGACGCGGATCTCGGTGCGGGAGCGCTCGGTGAGCGCCGACAGCGTGGTGCCGACCAGGATGATGACGAACATCAGGCGCATCGGCGTCACGACCAGCGCGTTGACGAGCCGCGCCTGCTCGGTGACGGGCGTGATGTCGCCGTAGCCGGTGGTCGAGAGCGTGACGGTCGTGTAGTAGAGCGCGTCGATGACGGAGACGTGCCCGTCGGCGTTGTCGGTGTACTGGTCGGCCTCGACCAGCACCAGGCCCCAGTTGACCAGCAGCAGGAGCAGCGCCAGACCCAGGCGCAGGGCGATGGAGGTCAGCGGCGTGCGCCGCGGGGTGAGGCGGGGCAGCCTCAGCCCGGCGCGCGCTGTGGCCATGGGGCGAGCCTAGGGGGCGGGGCCGTGAGCCGCGGCCGAGCAGCGGCCATAGGCGCTGCCTGGGGCGGGGGCCGCAGATGCGTCTTTGACGCGTGGCCGGCTCAGGGGTGTGCTGGAGATCAGCACACATCCGCACCACCGGGAGGCCCCACCGTGAGCTCCAGCAGCACGCGCATCGACAGCGGCGCCGTCGAGGGCGACTTCTTCCGCATCCACGACCTGCTCTCGCCCGAGGAGGCCGACGTCGTCACCCGCGTCCGCACCTTCCTGCGCGAGCGCGTGCAGCCGGGAGCCGACGAGCGCTGGGAGCGCGGGGAGACCCCGCTGGACCTCGTGCCCGAGGTCCGCGAGCTCGGCATCACCGGCACGCCCGAGGACGACCCGTCGGTGGCCCCGAAGAGCGCGCTGCTCGCCGGTGTCCTCGCCATGGAGATGACCCGGGTGGACCCGTCGTTCGCCACGTTCTTCGGCGTGCACAACGGCCTGGCGATGGGCTCGGTGCGGGTGTGCGGCTCGCAGGAGCAGAAGCGCCGCTGGCTGCCGGACATGGTGCGGTGGGAGAAGGTCGGGGCGTTCGGCCTCACCGAGCCGCTCGTCGGGTCGGGCACCGCCGGCGGCCTGACCACCACCGCCCGTCGCGAGGGCGGCACCTGGGTGCTCGACGGCGAGAAGAAGTGGATCGGCAACGGCACCTTCGCCGACCTCGTGGTGGTGTGGGCCCGTGACGTGGCCGACGACCGCGTCAAGGGGTTCGTGGTGACCAGGGGCGCGCCGGGGTTCACCGCCGAGGCGCTGCAGGGCAAGATCGCTCTGCGCGGCGTGCAGAACGCCCACCTCGTGCTCGACGGCGTCCGCGTCCCCGAGGCCGACCGCCTGCAGGGCGCGAACAGCTTCCGCGACACCGCCGAGGTGCTCAAGGTGACGCGCGGCAGCGTCGCGTGGAGCGCCACCGGCTGCGCGCTCGGCGCCTACGAGGCCGCCCGCGCCTACGCCGTCCAGCGCGAGCAGTTCGGCCGTCCGATCGCCAGCTTCCAGCTCATCCAGGACCTCATCGCCCGCATGCTCGGCAACGTCACCGCCTGCCAGGCGCTGGCCGTGCGCATGGCCCAGCTGCAGGAGGCCGGCCAGCTCGGCGAGGCGCAGGCCGCGATGGCCAAGATGTTCTGCACCACCCGCATGCGCGAGACCGTCGGCTGGGCCCGCGAGGTGCTCGGCGGCAACGGCATCCTGCTCGAGCACGGCGTCGCGCGGTTCTTCGCCGACGCCGAGGCCCTCTACTCCTACGAGGGCACCCGCGAGATGAACGCGCTCATCACCGCGCGCGCGGCCACCGGCACCAGCGCCTTCGGCTGAGGCGCCCCCGCTGCCACCTCGCACGCCCCGACGAGAGGACTCCTCCGTGACCACCACCCCCCTCGACCCCACCCCGAAGACCGACGACGACGGGAGCGAGCCCCTGCTGGCCGGCGTCCGCGTCATCGACCTGGCCAGCGTGATCATGGCGCCGTACGCCTGCCAGGTGCTGGGAGACCTCGGCGCTGACGTCATCAAGGTGGAGCCGCCAGCCGGTGACGTCATGCGCCGCCTGCAGCGGCGAGACCCCGCCGACCCCGACAGCACCGGAGCGATCGCCCTCAACCTCAACCGGAACAAGCGCAGCGTCCGTCTGGACCTCAAGACCGACGAGGGCCGGGCCGCCCTGCTCGACCTCGTGGCGACCGCTGACGTGCTGGTGACCAACATGAGGCCCGGCGCGCTGGCGCGGCTGCACCTCACCCACGAGGACCTCGCGCCGGTGAACCCGCGGCTCGTGTACTGCAACGCGCAGGGCTTCCGCTCGGACTCGGCCGCCGCTGACTCGGCCGCCTACGACGAGGTGGTGCAGGCCGCCTCGGGGATGGTCGACCTCATGCGCCGCACGACGGGCTCGCCGTCGTACGCGCCCACGGCCATGGCGGACAAGATCTGCGGCCTGACCATCGTGTACTCGGTGCTGGCCGCGCTGCTGGCCCGCGGTCGCACGGGACGCGGGCAGCGCGTGGAGGTGCCGATGGCGGACACGATGTTCGCGTTCACGATGGTGGAGCACCTCGGCGGCCGCGCCTACGAGCCCTCGGCAGGACCGGTCGGCTTCCCCCGCTCCCTCGAGCCGGGGCACGCCGCGGTGCCCACCGCCGACGGCTTCGCCGCGGTGCTGCCCTACAGCTGGCAGAACTGCGTCGACTACTTCGACCTGGTGGGCCACCCCGAGGAGCTGGACGCGTTCACCCCGGAGACCCTGCAGCACCACCTCGGCGACCTCTACGCGGCCGTCGCCCGCCACTCGCGGCTGCACACCACCGCCGAGTGGCGGCAGCTGTGCGCCGATCGGAGCATCCCGTTCGCCCCGGTCATGGACCTCGACCACGCCGGCGAGCACGACTACTGGGCCGACGGCCACATGCTCGACGTGCTGGAGCACCCCGTCGAGGGCCCGTACCGCGTCATCGGCTCCCCGGTCCGCTTCTCCGGCGCCGCCACCGGGGTGCGCCGCCACAGCCCGGCCCTCGGAGAGCACACCGACGAGGTCCTCGCCGAGCTGGGCTGGACCCCCGACCGCCTCGCGGCCCTGCACGCGCGCGGGGGCGCGGGCGCTGCTGCCGGCACGGGAGGCGCGCGGTGAGCACGCCGCACGACCGCCCGCAGGGCGGCCCTCCGGTGCGGACGGAGGTGCACGGGGCCGTCCTCGTCGTCGTCCTGGACCGTCCGGAGGCCCGCAACGCCGTCGACGAGGCCACGGCCCTGGCCGTCGACGCCGCCCTGACCCGGCTGGAGGACGACGACGCGCTGCGCGTGGGCGTGCTCACCGGGGCCGGGGGCGTCTTCAGCGCCGGGATGGACCTCAAGGCGCGCGCCCGCGGGGAGTCCCCCGTGCTGGGCTCCACCGGGTTCGCCGGTCTCACCCGCAGGCGCCGCAGCAAGCCCCTCGTGGCCGCCGTCGAGGGCTGGGCCCTGGGAGGCGGCACGGAGCTCGTGCTCGCCTGCGACGTGGTGGTCGCCTCCCGCGAGGCGAGGTTCGGCCTGCCGGAGGTGACCCGCGGGATCGTGGCGCCGCAGGGCGGCCTGGTGCGCCTGCCGCGGCGGATCCCCCGGGCCGTCGCCGCCGAGCTGCTGCTCACCGGTGCCGCCCTGGGCGCCGAGCGCGCCGAGCAGCTCGGCCTGGTCAGCCGCCTCACCGAGCCCGGTGGTGCGCTGGCCGGCGCGCTCGAGGTGGCTGAGCAGGTGGTGGCGGCGGCGCCGTTGGCGGTGTCGGCGGTCAAGCGGGTGCTCGACGAGACCGCCGACCTGCCCGAGGCGGAGGCCTTCACGCGGCAGGACGCGCTGGTGGCGGACGTGCTGCGCTCGCAGGACGCCGCCGAGGGGGCGCGGGCGTTCGCCGAACGCCGTGCCCCGCGCTGGCAGGGCCGCTGACCGGGCCGTCCGGCAGGCCGCCGGCAGAGCTGCTGACCGGGGACTAGGGACGACGACGACCGCACACCGAGCGCAGCGCGTCCACGAGCGCCTCGGCCGCCGGTGAGCTGGCCCCGGGCGCCCGCACCACTCCGAAGGGCAGCAGCAGCGGCGGGTCGAGCGGACGCGCGACGCCGCCGAGGGCGGTGACCCGCTGCGCGTGGCGCCGGTCGACGAGCGCGGCCCCCGCGCCCGCGAGCACCAGGGGCAGCACCGTGGCCGGCTGGGGCGTGACCACCGACGCGCGCGGCAGCCCGGTCTCGGCCAGCTCGGCGCGCAGCGCCGTGCGCGCCGAGCCACCGTTCTGCAGCGCCACGAGCGGGAGCGCGGCCACCTCGGTGCGCCCCAGGGGCTCACCCGCGCAGGACGAGCCGGGAGGGAGCACGGCCCACACCTCCTGCTCTCCCAGCTGCTCCGCCGGCAGGGTGCCCGGCAGCGGCAGCTGCACCACCGCCAGCTCCGTGCGGCCGCGGGCGAGGTCGGAGACCAGGCGCGCGTCGTCGCGGGCGTCCTGCACCCGCACCAGCACCCCGGGGTGGGCAGCGCGGAAGAGGCCGACCGCAGCGGCCAGGGGGTCCGCGGCCACCGACGCGTGGGCGACCACGTCGAGGGTGCCCGTGCGCAGCGCCACGACGTCGGCGACGGCCCGGCGGGCGGCGTCCAGCTCGCGCACCAACCGCTGAGCCGGTGCCACCAGGGCCCGGCCGGCTGCGGTGGGGACCGTGCCGCGGGGGGTCCTCTCGAACAGCGGGCACCCGGCGGCGCGCTCCATGGCCCGCACCGCCTGCGACAGCGACGGCTGCGCCATCCCCAGCAGCGCGGCGGCACCGGTGATGCTGCCCTGGTCCACCACGGCGAGCAGCACCTGCGCCTGGCGCTCGTCGGCCAGCAGCGGGGCGGTCACGGCGCGCAGTCCTCGGCGAGCCGCACCAGCGCCCGCGCGGCGGGCGACAGCGCGCGGCGCAGGTGCACCAGCGCGTGGGCGGCGGTGACCGCGGGCCGGGTGCGGCGCAGCACCACGCCCTCGGCGGCCGCCCACTGCGCGAGCACACCGCTGAGGAACCCCGCGCCCGCACCTGCGAGCACCAGCGAGGCCACCGCCTCGCGGTGAGCGGTCTCCACCGCCAGGCGCGGCCGAGCGCCCACCGCCTCCAGCGCCCGCGAGACCAGCCGCTCGCGGCGGCTGTGGTCGGTCACGCCGATGACGTCGCGGCCGTCCAGCGCCGCCAGGGGCAGCGGGTCGGGCAGGTCGTCGCTGCCGGGTGGGAAGGCCACGAGCACCTCCTGCTCCCCGAGCGGCACGACCACCAGCTCCGACGCCGCCCTGCTCGGGGTCGTCCGGCCGAGCGGCAGGGAGGCGACCGCCACCTCGGCCCGGCCCTCCAGGAGCGACTCGAGCACCCGGTCGTCGTGCTCGGCGACGCGCACCTGCACCCTCACCCCGGGGTGGCGGGCGCTGAAGGCTCCGAGCAGCTCGCTGGCGGCGTCCGCGGCGAGCACCGCCTCGACGGCGACGTCGAGGACGCCGCTGGCCCGCTGCGCGCACTGCTCCCCGGCGGAGCGCACGGCTTCCGCGGCGGCGCCGGCACCGCGGAGCAGCTGCCGGGCGTGGGGCTCCAGCGCCCGCCCGGCGGCCGTGGGCGTGGTGCCCGCGCTGGAGCGGTGCACGAGCACCGCGCCGAGCTGGGCCTCGAGACCGTCGAGGGACTGCGCCACCGTCGGCTGTGCCAGCCCGGTGGCCGACGCGGCGGCCCCGAGGCTCCCGTGGTCGAGGACGGCGAGGAAGACGGCGAGCTGGCGCCGGTTCACCGCCGGCGGGCGCGCAGCATGCCGCGCACCGCCGTCCACCGGCTGCGGCCGACGCTCGTCGCGGCGCCCGAGACGTCGGCCGCCTCGAGGCTGCCGAGCAGCAGCCGCAGCACGTCTCCGGGCCAGGTCGCCAGCAGCAGTCCCGCAGGCCGGCCGTCGGGGACCTGCTGCCCGCCGCGCCACGTCTGCGCGGTGACCTGCCCCTCCTGGCCCTGCTCCCCCTCGGTGAGGAGCAGGACGACGTCGAGCCCGCGCAGCATCCGGCTGAGCCGCTCCGCGGCGTCGACCCCGGCCAGACCGGGCAGCACCCCCTCGCGGGGTGCGGGCACCGCCACGACGCCCGCCCCGGACACCGGGGCGCACACCGCGGCGACGCCGCTCAGGGCGCACAGGTCGGCGGCGCGCTCGGCGTCGAGCACGGGCAGCACGAGCACCGCGCGCCGCGCGCCCTGGGAGGGGTCGAACAGCTCGCCGCCGCCCGCCCCGGGGAACTCGTACCTCACCGGGAGACCGCGGGGGCGCAGGCCCCCGGACGCGTGCCCGTCACAGCGCGCCCTTGGTGGAGGGCACGCCGTCGACGCGGGGGTCGAGCGCCACCGCGGCGCGCAGCGCGCGGGCCAGCGCCTTGTACTGCGCCTCGGCGACGTGGTGGGGGTCGCGGCCGGCGAGCAGCCGGACGTGCAGGCAGACGTGGGCGTGCAGCGCGATCGACTCGAAGACGTGCCGGGTGAGGCTGCCGGCGTAGGGCACGCCGCCTCCCCCGCCGCCGATGAGCACGTGCTCGTAGCCGTCCGGCTCACCGGTGTGGACGACGAACGGGCGCCCGGACACGTCGACGACGGCCTGCGCCAGCGCCTCGTCGAGCGGCACCAGCGCGTCACCGAACCTGGCGATGCCGCGCTTGTCGCCCAGGGCCTGGCGCAGCGCCTGCCCGAGGACGATGGCGGTGTCCTCCACCACGTGGTGGGCGTCGATGTGGGTGTCCCCGGTGGCCTGCACGCGCAGGTCGATGAGGGAGTGCTTGCCGAGCGCGGTGAGCATGTGGTCGTAGAACGCCACGCCCGTGCTGATCTCGGTGCGGCCGGTGCCGTCGAGGTCGAGCTCGAGGGAGATGCTCGACTCGCTGGTAGCTCGCTCGATGCGCGCCGTGCGCTGCCCGCTCATGCCTGCTCCTCGTCGTCGTCGGTGTCCTCAGGGTGCGCCGCGCGCTCCTCCTCCACGACCACCTCGGCCAGCGCGGCGAGCACCGCGTCGGTCTCGGCGGCGGTGCCCGCGGTGATCCGCAGGTGGCCGGGGATGCCGACGTCGCGCACGAGCACGCCGTGCGCCAACAGGGCCTTCCACGCGGCGGGGGCGTCGTCGAAGCCGCCCACCAGCACGAAGTTGGCGTCGCTGGGCAGCGCGAACAGCCCGAGGGTGGGCATCGCGGCCACCAGGCGGTCGCGCTGGGCCTTGGTGTCCTCGACGGTCGCGAGCAGGGCGTCGGCGTGGGCCAGTGCAGCGGTCGCCGCGGCCTGCGTGAGGGAGGACAGGTGGTAGGGCAGGCGGACGAGGCGCAGCGCGTCGACCACGGCGGGGTCGGCGGCGAGGTAGCCGACGCGCGTGCCGGCGAAGGCGAACGCCTTGCTCATGGTGCGCGTCACCACGAGGCGCGGGCGGCCCGGCAGCAGCGTGATGGCGCTGGGGGTGCCGCCGGCGCCCAGAGGGCGGGCGAACTCGGCGTAGGCCTCGTCGACGATGACGATGCCGCGGGTGGCCTCGTAGGCGGCCTCGACGACGTCGAGCGGCAGGGCCGTGCCGGTCGGGTTGTTCGGGCTGGTGAGGAACACGACGTCAGCGCCCGTGCCGCCGCCGGCCGCACGGACCTGCTCGGCGACGGCGAACGGGTCCAGCGAGAACCCGTCACCGCGCTTGCCGTCCACCCAGGCGGTGCCGGAGGTCTGCGTGATGATCGGGTGCATCGAGTACGACGGCGTGAAGCCGACCGCCGTGCGCCCCGGCCCGCCGAACGCCTGCAGCAGCTGCTGCAGCACCTCGTTGGAGCCGTTGGCGGCCCACACGTTCCCGCGGGTCAGCGGCACGCCGTGGGAGGCGGGCTGGGCGCGCAGGAACGCCGCGAGGGCGTCGCGCAGGGCGTCGGCCTCGCGGTCGGGGTAGCGGTTGAGGTGGGGCACCTGCTCGGCGATCGCAGCGACCACGGCCTCGACCACCTCCGGCGGCACGTCGTGGCTGTTCTCGTTGGTGTTGAGCCGCACGGAGACCTCGAGCTGGGGCGCGCCGTAGGGCGCGTGGCCGCGCAGGTCGTCGCGGAGCGGGAGGTCGTCGAGGGTGGTGTCCGAGACCAGGCCGCGCACGGGGGCGCCGGACGGGTCGGAGGTGCTGGGGCTCACAGGCGCCCAGGGTAGTGATCCGGCGCCGGGCCGGCCCTCCGCGTCAGACCGGTCGGGTCAGGCCGGCTGCGTGGCGGACGGCGGGGCGGTGCGCTCCAGCGCCGACCAGCCGGAGTCGGCCTCGCGCTCGGCGGCCTCCGCCCGTCCCCCGCCGCGCAGCCCGAAGAGGCGCTTGGCGAGGAGGAGGTAGACGACGACGGCGAGGTTCAGCGCGAACAGCGCCACGCCCGTGGCCGAGACGCCGCTGGCGAGGTCAGCGACCTCGGGGACCATGAGGATGCTCGTGGCGACGAACGTCAGGTACTCCGCCCACCGCCGCCCCAGCCACAGGCCCACGGCCTCGGTGGCCTCCAGCGCGGCGTAGGCGACGAGCCCCAGGCCGATGAAGAGCAGGTGGCTGGAAGGGGTGGAGAACCAGCCGGAGACCTGCGCCAGGAAGCCGTGGGTGGTGTCGATGACCACGCCGTGCTGCTGGACGAAGTCGAGGCCCCACGTCCACCAGCGGTCGAGGGTGCCGCGGTGGCCGGAGAAGACGAGCACGGCGGCGGCGAGGATCCCCAGCCCCAGGACGTGCACCACCCGGTCGAGGGCGATGAGCCGCAGCACGTACCGGTCGCGCAGCGGGCGGCCCCGCAGCGGGAGCCTGATCTGCTCGCGCGGCGGGAGGTGCTCGCGGGTGGCCTGCGCCGCGGTGGGCCCCACGGAGGGGAGCCAGGCGTCGCACCGCAGGCAGCGGTGCCAGCGCAGGCCGTCGGCGTCCTCCCGGAGCACGAGGGCGTCCTCCCGGCGCACGCGCGCGACGTCGCGGCCGACGGTGCGGTGGCCCTGGAGGGAGCAGTCGAGGAGGTCCCACCGCACGCGCGGCAGCCGCAGGCGCCTGCGGGGCTCGCTCCGCGGCTCGGACTGCTGTCCCGCGGTCTGCTGCACGGTGGTCACAGCGGACGGTAGTACCCACGATCCCTGGGAGGCACCTGGATGCTTCCGGCGCGCTTCCTGACCCTCCCCTGGTCTGATGGCGCGCTCCAGGGCGACCAGTGCCAGGTCGGCGCGCGCCGTCAGTCGCTCAAGGCCTCCTCCGGCGTCGACGTCCTGACGCTCCGCTTCGACCCGGCGGTGCGACAGGCTGTCGCCGTGGAGGCGTGGCAGCGGGCGGTCGAGCACGTCACCGCGCGCGTGGCCAGCACCGGAGGCGGGCCACCGCTGCCCTCGGGCGCCGCCGTCGTCGTCCACCTCCACCCCGACCGGCTGGCGGCGGCGACCGGCCGGCCCGTGCTCGCCCAGCTGGCTGCCGACGGCCGGTACCGCTCGCAGTTCCAGACCGGCACGAGCGCCGGCGGGCTGACGGCCCACCCCGGCGGCGACAGGTGGCGCTGGGAGTCGGAGCTCTTCGGCGGGGCGTACGACGCCGCGCCCGCCGGCGAGCGCCCCGTCTACGGCGCCCTGTCCCTGCCCGGGGACGACACCCGCGGGCCGGCGCTGCGCTTCGGCTCCTGCCACCTGCGCCTGCGGCCCGAGGTGCTGGACCGGGTGACGCTGGCCTTCCCCGACAGCGCGCTCGGGCCGGAGGCGCTGGGGACGGCGGCCTCGGCGCCCGCCCTGGTCGCGGCGACCGCCGCGCGCGCGGGGGGCGGGTTCGACGCGCTCGACGACTACGTGGAGGCCCACGTCCACGGGCAGCTGCTGCTGGCGCGCGACGTCGAGGCGGTGGTGCTGGACCCCTGCTTCCGCGGCACCGCCGTCGAGGTGGCGGCTGAGCGGATCAGGGCGACGACGGGCGTCGCGCTCGCGTGGCACCCCGGATGCGCCGTCCACGTCGCCGAGCTGGTGGGGCGGCCGGGGTGCATCGCCTACCGCGGCGGGGAGGTCGTGCAGGTGGCGCTGGAGGTGGCTGCCGCGCTGACCGACGACGGGGTGCTCAGCGCGGAGGTGGTCGGCCGGGCGGTGGCGCTGGAGAGGTGGGACGCGCAGCACCTCAAGCAGGTGTGGCACTGCATCGCCCGGTTCGGCAGCCCGTCTCCGGTCGGCCTGCCGTGACGAGCGACGTGCAGAAGTGCTCCGGACGGCCGTAGAGGGCGCTCCGGGCTGACTTCTGCACGTCCGGCGTCACACCTCCGAGGGCGACCAGCCCCCTGCCCCGTCCCGCCGGGCAGGCAGAACCTCACCGAACCGGCCCCAGACGGCCCCGGACGCGACTTCTGCATGTTGGACGGGACGCGGGCGCGGTGGTCAGTCGCGGCGGGTCCGGGCCTTGACGTGCATCCGCTCCCCCTGCGGGCCGAAGAGGCTGAGGACCTCCGCGGGCGCCGGCCCGGGGTTGGAGAACCAGTGCGGCGTCCGGGTGTCGAACTCGGCGACCTCGCCCTCGCGGAGCACCACGTCGTGCTCGCCGAGCACCAGCCGGATCTTCCCGGCCAGCACGTAGAACCACTCCCAGCCCTCGTGCACCTTCAGCCCGTCACCCTCAGGGGTGCGGCCGGGCTCGGGCGGCATGACGATCTTCCACGCCTGCAACCCGCCCGGCTGGCGCGTCAGCGGCACCACCGTGCGGCCGTGCGCGCGCTGCGGCCGCAGGTGCACGCGCGGGTCGCCGGTGGCGGGCGCGCCGACCAGCTCGTCGAGCGCCACCCGGTGCGCCTGCGCCAGCGGCAGCAGCAGCTCGAGGGTGGGGCGGCGCTGACCCGACTCCAGGCGGCTGAGCGTGCTCACGGAGATGCCCGTGGCCTCACCCAGCTGCGCGAGGGTGGTGCCGCGCTGCAGGCGCAGCGCCTTGAGGCGCGGACCGACGGCGTCGAGGACGCCGTCGAGGTCGCCGGCCCCGGTGGCGGTCGCGTCAGCCACGGCGGGGCTCCAGCTCGACGACGACGACCTCTCCCTCCACCGCGCCGGCCGCAGCCAGCAGCGCGCCGTCGGCGCCGTGCACCGCCGATCCCCCGGCCGTCTCGGGGAACCCGTGCCGCGGCCCCACCGCTCCAGCGGCACTGGCCACCGCGACCGGCGCCCGGCACGCCAGGGCGTTCCCCACCGCCCGAGAGCGGATCACCGGCAGCGCCTCGGGCAGGTCGACCACGCCCGCGGCGTACAGGTCCACGCCGAGCGCGGCGGTCGCGGCGGTGTGCTCAGCGATCCCGGTGTCGCGGCAGACCGCCAGCCCGACGCGCCAGCCGTCCACCTCGACCACCCTCGCTCCCGGCCCGGGCGAGAACGCAGCGACCTCGTCGCCGTAGAGGTGCACCTTGCGGTAGACCACCCGAACACCACCTCCGTCCACCGCGACGACGCCGATGGAGCGCCGACCGCCCTCCTCCGCGACCGGCGCTCCGACCAGCGCCGTCGAGCCGTGCTCGGCGCAGGCCGCGACCAGCGGCTCCCACACGGGGTCGTCGAGCGCGACGGCGGGTGCGTCCAGCACGTACCCGGTCAGCGACAGCTCGGGGAAGACCACCAGCCGCGCGGCGGCGCGAGCGACCGCCGCGGCGTGGGCGGCGGCGGTCGCCGCCAGGTCGCCGCGGGAGACGGCGGGCTGGGCCACCGCGACGCGCAGAGGGGTCAGCACGCGCCCATCCTGCGGCGACGCTTGCCGTTCTGGCAACAACGCTTGTCGTTCCGGCACCACTGCGCGCAGGGTCTCCGCATGACCTCAGCACCTCCCCTCGGACAGCTGGACGACCAGTACGACGCGGTGGTGGTCGGTGGCGGCGCCGCCGGCCTCGCCGGCGCGGTCGCCCTGGCGCGGATGCGCCGCCGCGTGCTCGTGGTGGACGCCGGCCAGCCGCGCAACGCCCCGGCCGACGGCGTCCACAACCTCCTCGCGCGCGAGGGCACCCCGCCGCTCGACCTGCTCGCCGCAGGACGGGCGGAGCTGCGCGGCTACGGCGGTGCGGTGGTCGACGGCCGGGTGACCTCCCTGCAGCGCAGCAGCGACGACGGTGCGCCGCTGCGCTTCGCCGTCGCCCTCGAGGACGGCCGGACGACGACGGCGCGCCGCCTGCTCCTGGCCCACAGCGGCACCGACGTGCTGCCGGACGTGCCGGGCCTGCGGGAGCTGTGGGGCAGCCGCGTGCTGCACTGCCCGTTCTGCCACGGGTGGGAGGTGCGCGGCCGCGCGGTGGCGGTGCTGAGCACGGGCCCGATGACCGCGCACGCGGCGACGCTGTGGCGCAGCGTCGCCGACCGCGTGGTGGTGCTCTCGCACACCGGTCCGGACGTCACGGCCGAGCAGCGGCAGGAGCTGGAGGCGGCCGGCGTGGAGTTCGTCGACGGCGAGGTGGTCTCCCTCGAGCCCGTCGGCCACGGCGACGACGGCGACGTGCGGGTGCGGCTCGCCTCCGGCGCGGAGCTGGAGGTGGCAGCCGTGGTGGCGGCGTCCCGGGTGCGGGTGGACACCTCGCTGACCGGACAGCTCGGTGTGGCGGTCGCCGACGTCGAGGTGATGGGGACCGTCGCGGCGACCGGTGCGGTGACCGTGGACCCGACGGGCCTGACGAGCGCACCCGGCGTGTGGGCGGCGGGCAACGCCGCGGCCCCCATGGCCGTGGTGCCCGCGGTGACGGCCGCTGGCATGCAGGCCGGCGCCGCGATGACGATGGACCTGGCCCGCGAGGACGTCGCGGCCGCCCTCCTCCTGCAGGGAGCAGCACGATGAGCGACCACCAGCACGGCCACGGCCAGCAGCACGGCCACGACCACGGCGGGCCGCGGCGCGAGATGCCGCCGCTGCCCCAGTCCGCCGAGGGCCTGCCGGCGTGGTGGGAGGAGCTCTACAGCGGAGCGGACATGCGGTGGAGCGGGAGCGCCAACGCGCGCCTCGTCGAGGCCGTGGCGGCCCTGGAGGAGCGGGGCGTGACACCCGGGCGGGCGCTCGACCTGGGCTGCGGCGAGGGCGGTGATGTCATCTGGCTGGCCGAGCGCGGCTGGACGGCCACGGGCGTCGACGTGGCGCACGCCGCGGTCGCCAAGGCGCGCAGCGCGGCTGCGGCGAGGGGCGTCGACGTCGTCCTGGAGCGGCACGACCTGACCGAGACGTTCCCCGAGGGTGAGTTCGAGCTGGTGAACGCGCAGTTCCTCCAGGCCCCGGTGGGCTGGCCGCGCGCGGAGGTGCTGCGGCGGGCCGCGGCGTCGGTGGCGCGCGGCGGTCACCTGCTCGTCGTGGACCACGCCGACCCGCCGCCGTGGTCGCAGCTGGACCGCGAGGCGGTCGGCTTCCCGACGCCGCAGCAGGTCCTCGCCGACCTCGCCCTCGACACCGGTGCAGGTGAGAGCTGGGAAGTGGTGCGCGCGGAGGTGAGCGCCCGCCCGGCCGCCGGGCCCGGTGGGGAGCACGGGCACCTCAACGACAGCGTGGTGCTGGTCCGCCGCCTGCCCTGACCACCCGGGCCGGTCCCGAGGGAGGTGGGCGAGACTGCGGGCATGGCCGTCTTCGTGGTGACGTACTCGTACACAGCTGACGCGGAGCACCGCAGCGCGGTGCGCCCGACCCACCGGGGGTGGCTCGGCACGCTGCCGAACCTGCTCGTCTCCGGGCCGACGGACGACGACGGCGCGGTGCTCGTCTTCGAGGGCGCGTCCGCCGCCGAGGTCGACGCGGTCGTCGACCAGGACCCGTTCGTCACCGACGGCGGCATCGTCGCCGAGCGCCGCACCGTCGAGTGGACCGTGGTCGGCGGCAGCCTGAAGGACGCCTTCCCGACCTCCTGACCCACCCGACCGTCCGTGATCATGGGCTTCCGGAACAGGCGCGTTCCGGAAGCCCATGATCACGGTGGAGAGTGGGAGCGTGCTCGTGGTGCTCAGCGGCCTGCCCGGAGTCGGCAAGACGACGCTCGCCCGGGAGCTGGCCCGCTCCCTCGGTGCGCCGCACGTGCGCGTCGACGCGTTCGAGACCGCACTCGGCCTGCGTGCGACCTCGGCTCGTGACGGTGACCCCACGGGCTACCGCCTCGCCCACGTGGTGGCCGGTGACGCGTTGCAGAGCGGCCGCCACGCCGTGGTCGACGCGGTCAACCCCGTGCGCGAGGCGCGAGACGGGTGGCGCGCCCTCGCGAGCGAGGTCGGGGTGCCGCTGCTCGAGGTCGACGTCGTCTGCTCCGACCCGGAACTGCACGAGCGCCGGGTGCGAGAGCGCACCGCCGACCTGCCCGGGCAGGTCGTCCCCACCTGGGAGGGCGTCACCGGTCGGCCCGCCTGGCGGCGCGACGCCGACGAGCCCGCCGCCGTCGTCGTCGACACCGCGACGACGGCGCTGGCCCGCGCGGTGGTCGAGCTGCGCGCCCGCGTGGACGCCCACCCCGAACAGGTGGCGGTCCCGGCGTCGCTGCTGGCGCCTCACCACCGGTTCGGTGCGTGGGCCGTGCGCGGCGAGCCCGAGGTGGTGCTCGAGACCGAGCGGCTGGTGCTGCGCCGCTGGCGCGAGGCGGACCTGGAGCCGTTCGCCGCGATGAACGCCGACCCCGAGGTCATGGAGCACTTCAGCTCCGGACCGATGGACCGCGCCGCCTCCGACGGACTGGCCCGGTACGCCGACGCGTGCTTCGAGGTGCACGGGTTCGGCCTCGCGGCCGTGGAGCGCACGGACGACGGCGCGTTCCTCGGCTTCTGCGGGTTCGGCCGGCACCGCCGCCGTCCGGAGGCGGTGGAGGTGGGGTGGCGGCTGGCCCGTCACGCCTGGGGCCACGGGTACGCCACGGAGGCGGGCCGGGCGTGGCTGGAGGCGGCGCCGGGGATCGGGCTGGAGCGCGTGGCCTGCTACGTCACCGCGACGAACAGGCGCTCGCTCGCGGTGGCGCGGCGACTCGGCCTGGTGGTCGAGGAGGAGGACGTCTGGGCCGGCCAGCCGGTCGTCGTCCTCTCCACCCGACCGTGATCGCGAGAGGGGTGGAGTTCAGTCCTCCTCGTCGGGGAGGGTCCAGGCCAGGTACCAGGTGGACAGCAGCCCGCTCGTGAACCAGAGCGCGAAGCCGACGGCGAGACCGGACCCCATCCCACCCCCGCGCCAGGTGACGAGCGCCGCAGCCACGAAGGCCAGCAGCCCGAGCACGTCGCGGTAGCGGGTGACGGCCGCCGCGGCGGTGTCACGCATCGACCGCTGCACCTCGTCGAGCGTCGCCTCGCGGCGGTCGAAGACGCCGCGGACGCCGAGGTTCACCACGGAGTGGACGGGGATGAAGGCGAGGCACGCAGCCACCCACAGGACCACGGGCACGAGGCCGCTCAGTGCGCTCATCGTCGAGACCAGCGGCACGCCCACGAGGAAGCCCACCAGGGCGGCCTCCACGGACACCGCCCTGCGGCGCACCGCGCGGCGGCGCGCCCAGGCGTACCGCTCGTCCTCGAAGGTGGCGGCCAGGCCGGTGGTGCGGGAGCGGGTCGTGGCGTTCATCGGGCTGTCCTTCCGTAGAGCTCGGAGCTGAGCGGGGGCAGGGGGTCGAGGCTGAACACGGCCTCGACGGGGAGGTCGAAGTACCGGGCGATGCGCAGGGCGAGGGCCAGCGAGGGGCTGTACTCGCCGCGCTCGAGGTACCCGATGGTCTGCGGGTGCACGCCGACGGCCTCGGCGAGCTCCTTGCGGCTGGTGCGCCGCTCGGCCCGCAGCACGGCGATGCGGTCGTGCACCGCATCTTCACTGCTGCGCGGCGTCCTTCCCATGCCTCTATTCGTAGCATTAATACAACGCTTCGTTCAAGAGGGACAGCGCCACACCCACAGAGAGGAGGACGACGTCCGCGACAGCGCCTGTCCACAGGCACCTGTGGTGGCCCTGCGCCGGGTGGTGTGGACGTGACAGGCTCGCCCTCGTGTCCCGGACTTCCCCCCGGGGGGCATCCGCTCCCGTGCGGTCACGCGTCGGCGTCGTCGTCGCGGTGGTCGTGCTCCTCGTGCTCCTCGTGCTCCTCGCCCGCTCCGTCGGCGGCCTCGGCGGGCTCGGAGAGCTGCTCGGCTCCGGCCAGGGCAGCACGCAGCAGGCCCCCGCCGGCACGGCGGCGGCCGCGCTGGAGCGCCTGCCCGTGAAGGGCAAGGCCCCCAAGACCGGGTACTCGCGCGAGCAGTTCGGGCAGGCCTGGCACGACGTCGACGCCAACGGCTGCGACACCCGCGACGACGTGCTGGCCCGGGACATGACCGACGTCGTCTTCAGCCGCGACGACCCCTGCCAGGTCGCCAGCGGAGTGCTCGTGGACCCGTACACGCCCAAGGAGATCCGCTTCCAGCGGGGCCCGCGCAGCTCCGAGGTGCAGATCGACCACCTCGTGGCGCTGTCGGACGCGTGGCAGACCGGCGCGCAGCAGTGGTCCGCCGACGAGCGCGAGCAGTTCGCCAACGACCCGCTGAACCTCCTCGCCGTGGACGGCCCCCTGAACTCGGCGAAGGGAGACGGCGACGCCGCCACGTGGCTGCCGCCGAACAAGGGCTTCCGCTGCCAGTACGTCGCGCGGCAGATCGCCGTGAAGACCAAGTACGGCGCCTGGGTCACGCAGGCCGAGCACGACGCCATGTCCGACGTGCTGGACACCTGCCCCGACCAGCGCCTGCCCCGCGACGACGGCGGGGTGGGCCCCCAGCCGGCCCCCTCCGGCGCAGCACCGTCCGGCGCACCGAGCGGCGAGCCCTCAGGCGCAGCGACGTCGACCGCGCCCTACGCCAGCTGCTCGGCCGCGAAGGCCGCCGGGGCCACACCGCTGCACAGCGGAGACCCGGGGTGGAACCCGCGCCTGGACCGCGACGGCGACGGGGTCGCCTGCGCCTGATGGCGCTGACGGCGGAAGATGGGCGGGTGATCCGCAACGTGGTGGTCGGCAAGCTCCTCGACGGCGTGGCCCTGGCGACGGTGCGGCCCGGGCTCGACGCCATCGCCGCCCTCGAGTCCCCCGGCCGCCTGGCGTGCCGGGTCGGCACGGACCTGCGGCTGCGCGAGCAGCCGTGGGACTTCGCCATCACCAACGACTGGGCGGACGAGGCCAGCTACCGCGCCTACGACCTCGACGAGGAGCACGACCGCATCCGCCGGGAGCTCTTCGCACCGCTGTGCGAGCAGATCGTCCGGGTGCAGTTCGAGGTGCCGGACACCCCCTGAGCGCTGCTAGCCCTCGTCGCGCGCGTCGTCGCGTGCGGGGGGCTTCGAGACGAGGTAGGTGCGCCCGGTGGCGTCCTTGTGCATCTCGTACTGGCCCTGCACGCCGGAGAGGCGGTGCTCGGCGCGGGCGGCCTGCGTGCCGGCCTGCTGCTCGTCCACCTGGGCGCCGCCGTAGACGGCCTTGAGGTTCTGCTCGACCGACCCCACGGCGCGGTCGAGCCTGCCGAACACCCTGCGCATGAACGACACGTCAGCTCGCCCCTCGACATCATCGGTTGTGTGCAATCGAATGGTACGCCACGAGACGCTACGCTGTCAGCCGTGACCGCCGCCACGCACGACGCCGAGCCCGACCTCCTGGCGCTCGACCAGCAGGTCTGCTTCGCCCTGGCCGTCGCGGCGCGCAGCGTCATCGCGCTGTACCGGCCGGTGCTCGAGCCGCTGGGCCTGACGCACCCGCAGTACCTCGTGATGCTGGCGCTCTGGCAGCACCGCCGCCTGAGCGTCAAGGAGATCGGCGGCCTGCTCCAGCTCGACTCGGGCACGCTGTCACCGCTGCTCAAGCGCCTGGTGAGCACGGGCCTGGTCACCAAGGCCCGCGACGACCGCGACGAGCGCGTCGTCGTCGTCGAGCTGACGGAGCGGGGGGCGGCGCTGCGCGAGCAGGCGCTGGCCGTGCCGCGCGCGGTGATGGCGCGGCTGGGGATGGACGTCGGCGACCTCGTGGCCCTGCGCGACTCGCTCACGTCGGTCATCGCCGCCGCGACGGTGGCCGTCCCTCCCCCGGGAGAGCCGCGTCAAACGTGACGACGGCGATCTGTGGCGCTCGCCACTGTCGTTGAAACTTGGAACAGGTGGCGCTGCCCGCGCCGTTGGCACCCTCCGTGGACCTCTTCACCCCCGCCGTGTTCGGCGACCTCAAGCTCTCCAACCGCATCGTCATGGCACCCCTGACGCGCCTGCGCTCCGGGGAGCGCGGCGTGCCCGGTGAGCTCGTGGCCGAGATGTACGCGCAGCGAGCAGGTCTCGGCCTGCTCGTCACCGAGGGCACCTACCCCGTCGAGGAGGGGCAGGGCTGGGTCGGCCAGCCGGGCATCACCACCGACGAGCAGCAGGACGCCTGGGGCCGCGTCGCCGAGGCCGTCCACGACGCCGGCGGCACGATCGTCATGCAGGTCATGCACGCGGGGCGGGTCACGCACACCGGCGTCACCGGCAGCACCCGCACCGTGGCGCCCAGCGCCGTCGCCATCGACGGCGAGGTGCGCACGCCCCGCGGCAAGGAGCCGTACGAGACCCCGCACGCCCTCACCCTCGACGAGCTCGAGGAGGTCCGCGAGCAGTTCGTCGCCGGCGCGAAGCGCGCCGTGGCCGCCGGACTGGACGGCGTGGAGGTGCACGGGGCCAACGGCTACCTGCTCCACGAGTTCCTCTCCCCCGCCGCCAACCTCCGCACCGACCTCTACGGCGGCTCACCGGAGGCCCGCGCGCGCTTCGTGGTGGAGACGGTCCGCGCCGTGGCCGAGGCCGTCGGCGCCGGCCGCACCGGGCTGCGCATCAGCCCCGCCCACAACATCCAGGACGCCTGGGAGAAGGACGCCGACGACGTCGCCGCCACCTACGCGGCGCTCGCCACCGGCATCGCCGACCTCGACCTGGCGTACCTTTCCGTGCTGCACGCCGACCTCGGCGGCCACCTCGTCCAGGACCTGCGCCGCCGCGTCGGCGCCCCGCTCGTGGCCAACAACGGCTTCGCCGCGCCGAGCACGCGCGAGCTGGCTCAGCAGCTGGTGGCCGACGGGGTCGCCGACGCCGTGGCCGTGGGCCGCCCGGCCATCGCCAACCCCGACCTCGCCGAGCGCTGGCGCGTGGGTGCCGACGAGAACGAGCCCGACGCCTCGACGTTCTACAGCGACGGCGCGAAGGGCTACACCGACTACCCGCGACTCGCTCTCTGAGGCGAAGGACCCGGCCGTGATCATGGGCGTTGTGCACACTCCTGCGCACAACGCCCATGATCACAACAGGGTCAGCGCGGGCTGTGGCGGAACCAGCCGCCACCGGACCGGTACTGCTCAGCGGTCTGGACCACCTGGACGCCCGGCTCGTAGCTCCCCTCGTAGCTCACGACCTCGTCGTCACCCCTGTCGGCGCCTTGGTCGGCGGGCACGCCCAGCAGGGCGCGCGTCAGCGCCTGCGTGGAGTCGAGCAGGTCGTCGAGCGCGTGCCGCAGGTGCTCCCCGGTCACCTCGCGGACGGCCTCGCCGGCACTGCTCGCACCGTCGTCCTGAGCCATCGCCGCCTCCAGCACCGCGCGGCGCACGAGCTCCTTGACGAACGACGCGGTCACGCCCTCGCTGCGCGCCACGACCTCCTCGACCACCTCGTCGCTGGCGGTCAGCGGTACCGCCCGCGAGTACAGCCGGAGGAGCCGGCGGCGCGCATCAGCGTCCGGCAGGCCGATCTCCAGCGCCACGTCCACCCGTCCGGGGCGCGCCGCGAGCGCCCGCTCGAGGGCCTCGGCGCGGTTGGTGGTGAGCAGGAAGAGCAGGTCGGCGTCGGCGGCGGCGCCGTCCATGGCGTCGAGCAGCTCGAACAGGACCGGGTTCATCCCGTGGCCGAAGGAGCGGTCCTCGGCGACCAGGTCGACGTCTTCGAGGACGACGACGGCGGGCTGCAGCTCGCGCGCCATCGCCGCGACGGCGCCGATGAGGTGCAGCGAGCGGCCCGACAGCAGCAGCGCGGTGGTCTGGGGCAGGTGCGTGACGACGTACCGGGTGGTGTGGGTCTTGCCGGTGCCGGGCGGGCCGTAGAGCAGCAGGCCCCGCTTGAGGTGCTGGCCGCTGGCGCGCAGCACCTCGCGGCGGGCGGCGACGGCGAGGGTGTGCCGCTCCACGCGGGCGAGCACGGCCTCGGGCAGCACGACGTCGTCGCGGTCGGTGCGGGGCAGGTCGGGGAAGCGCAGGGCGACGCCGCCGTGGTCGTTGGCGCTGATCTCCAGCACCTGGCCGCGGTAGACGTTCTTCGCCGAGCGCAGCGCCTCGAGCTCGCCGAGCAGCTCCTGGGCCGCCGCGGTCTCGAGGCCAGCGGCCTCCACGGTCAGCCCGCTGTGCCCGTGCTGGTCGGCGGGGCCGCGGACGTGCAGCGCGTGCCGACCTCGCGGGTCGGTGACGAGCAGGAGCACCGCCCGCCACACGGCGGTGGTGCTGGTCGGGCCGGAGGGCAGGTCGTCGACCGGCGGTGAGGTGACGCGCAGCGGCGGCAGGTGCGTGCCCTGCAGCATCTGCGCGACGTCGACGGTGCCGAAGTGCGGCGGGATGGTGTAGCCGACCACCTCCACCGAGCGACCCGGTTCCGCGGCCCACGCCTCGAGGGCCAGCTGGAGGTTGACCCTGTCGAACACCGCGAACTCGCGACTGACGACGGTGGCGTCAGCAGCTCCCTCCCCGAGGTGCTCGCGCAGGCGGGTCACCAGCGCTGGGACCCGCTGCGCGGTGGTCTCCTGCGCCCAGTCGAGCAGCCCGGTGACGGCGCGTGCCAGCGCCAGCCGCTCGTCGCGGCCCTCGCCGCTGCCCAGGGCGTCGGTGGGGACTGGCGATCCAGCGTGCGGACGTCCGGTGTCGGTCACCGCGCCATGGTCGCCGCAGTGATCAGTGCGGCGCGTCATCCCCCAGCCGGACGTCCGTCGCCCCCGCCCCGTCCCACCAGCGCAGCAGCCTCAGCGCGTGGAACGTCAGCCACCGCGACGGCTCACCCACCCCGCCGTCGACGTCGAACCAGACCCGGCCCTCGTGACGCAGCTGCTGGTGCCACGTGCCGTCCTCCTCGCGGGCGCCGCGGACCAGGGCCACGGCCTCGACCAGCCGCGGGTCGGGCGCGCGCCCGTCGTGCAGGGACGCCGCGCGGACGTGGTCGGCGGCTCGCAGGGCGCTGTACGTCCACCGGAACGGGTAGGCGAAGTGCGTGGCCCACGGTCCGTGGGGCTCGCCGGTGCTGAACCGCCGCAGGAGGTGGCGCTGCAGCAGGTACTCCTCACCGCGGTGGCGCGCCGCCCGCAGCACGTCGGATCCTCCGGTGCGCTGCTCGTGGTCGAGCAGGCCGACCACCGCGTTGAGCGTGGAGTGGAAGGAGCTGCGCGTGGAGCCCTCCACCCACTCGCAGTTCCACCCGCCGTCCTCGAGCTGGTGGGCGGGGAACCACGCCTCGACGGCGGAGACGTCGGCCCCGAGCCACGCGCCGTTGGCGAGGGTGAAGGCGTTGATGCAGACGTCGACCTCACCGCCCCAGTACGGCAGGTCCTCGTACTCCCAGCGCACCTCGGCCAGCAGCTCGGCGGTGCGGGGCCGCAGCGCGGCGGCGGGCACGCCCCACCCCCGCAGCTGGTTGAGCGACCACGTGGTGGCGGTGTACGGCTGGCCGGGCTCCTCGGGGAACGTCCCCTCGCGGACCTCCCGGGGGAAGTAGGCGCCGCCCGCCCACTGGCCGTCGTGGTCCTGGAGGGCCAGCAGCCGCGAGCCGAACCCCTCGGTGGCCGTGCGCTCCCGGGTGGCCTCCCACACGTCGGCCGGCTCACCGGCCAGGTCGCGCTGGACCTGCCAGCGCAGCGCGGGGTCGGAGTCGAGCAGCCACGTGAGGACCTCGTCGTCGGTCACGTCCGGGACGCTAGACCCGGCCACCGACACCGCTCACCGCTGCGGCCGCTGCGCGCACAGCAGCACCTGCGGCGGCTGGGAGCCCCGGGCGGGGAAGCGCAGCTCGGTGACCAGCTCCAGCCCGGCGCTCACGACGACGTCGACCAGCGCGTCCGGCAGCCACCGGTGCGTGGTCCAGCGCACCCCGTCGACGCCGTACGCGCTGGTGCGGGGCACGTCCTCGTCCCCGACGTGGGCGCCCAGGAGCAGCTGGCCGCCGGTCACGAGGGCGCGGGCGAGGTCGGCGACGACGGCGGCGAGCACGTCGCGCGGAAGGTTGACCAGCGACCACCACCCCAGCGCACCGCCGAGGGAGGCGTCCGCGAGGCGCAGGTCGGTGGCCGAGGCGACCTCGAAGGACAGGCCCGGGTGCAGCCGGCGCGCGTGCCCGACCATGCCCGACGAGAGGTCGACGCCCCGGACGTCGACACCGAGGCTCGCCAGGTGCGCGGTGGTGGTCCCGGGGCCGCACCCGACGTCGAGCACCGGTCCCAGCGGGGCCACGTGCTCGGTGAAGGCGGCGAGCGCCGCGCGCAGCCACGGCTCGGGTCCGAGCAGGCCGGCGCCCATGGCCACGTAGGCGTCGGCGACGCGGTCGTAGGAGGCGCGGACGTCGGCGAGGTCGTCGGGCTGGCGCACGGCGGTGACGGTAGGCCCCACCGCCGACACCGGGTCGCGCTGCTGGGGCGCAGCGCTGCGCCCCCTGCGCGGAACGGGCCGGGCGGACAGGAGGTGCCACGAGATGCCGGAACCCCGCCTCGCCATGTCGGAAGCGGGGCCAGAGTCCCGACACCTCGCGACAGGCTTCCGGCGCGTCGCGGCAGTGAGGACCGCGAGGGACGCACCAAGGTCGTTGACGCGCCACCGGTTCTCTGGTTAGTTACTCGACTAATGAACCAAGGAGGCGGCGTGATCGACGACGGGCGACCGATCTTCCAGCAGATCGCCGACCAGATCGCCGCCGGCATCGCCGCCGGCGCCTACCCCGAGGGCGCGCAGGTGCCCTCCACCACCGAGCTCGCGGCGTTCCACCGCATCAACCCCGCCACCGTCGGCAAGGGCGTGAACCTGCTGGTGGAGAAGGGGCTGCTGCACAAGCGCCGAGGGCTAGGGATGTTCGTCAGCGAGGGCGCGCGCGCAGCGCTCCTGGCCGACCGCACCGCCCGGTTCTCCGACGCCTTCGTCGCACCGCTGCTCGACGAGGCCCGAGCGCTGGGCCTGGGCCTCGACGAGGTCCAGCGGCTCATCACCGAGCGCGCCGCGCAGCCCGCCGCAGCGCCGCCGGTCCCGCCGTCCTCAGGAGCGCCCCAGCAGCGAGGGCCCGCCACCACCCGTGAGAGGAGTCCCCTGTGACCACCGACGAGCCAGCCCTCCGCCTCCACGGCGTCAGCCGGACCTTCGGCCAGACCGCAGCCCTGAGCGACGTCAGCCTGGAGGTGCCGCACGGCACGGTCTGCGGCCTGCTCGGGCGCAACGGCGCCGGCAAGACCACGCTCATGTCGCTGGCCGCCGGCCACGACCGGCCCACGGGCGGACGGGTCGAGGTGTTCGGGCGAGACCCGTTCACGCACGCACCCACCACCAGCGCGGTGAGCCTGGTCCGGGACGACCAGCGCTACCCCGACGACTTCCGCCTGCGGCACCTCCTGGCCGTGGCCCCGCGCTTCCACGCGCGGTGGGACCGCGAGCGCGCCGCCGAGCTGGTCGACGCCTTCCGGCTGCCGGCGCGCACCGACGTCAAGAAGTACTCCCGCGGCCAGCTGTCCGCGTTGGGCATCGTGCTGGGGCTGTGCTCGCGGGCGCCGCTGACGGTCTTCGACGAGCCGTACCTGGGCCTGGACGCCAGCGCGCGGCGGACCTTCTACGCGCAGCTGGTGGCCGACCTCGCCGAGCACCCGCGCACGGTGCTGGTCTCCACCCACCTGGTGGACGAGATGGAGGCGCTGCTCGACCACGTGGTGGTGCTCGAGGGCGGCCGCGTGGTGCGCGACTGCAGCCTCGACGAGGCGCGCAGCGCCGCGTACACCGTCAGCGGCCCCGCCGTCGTGGTCGACGGCCTCACCGCGGGGCTGCCGGTGCTCACGAGCCGCCGGCTGGGCGGGCTGCGCTCCACCACCGTCGAGGCACCGCTCACGCCGGAGGCAGCAGCAGCCGCCCGCGCGGTGGGGGCGCAGGTCGAGCAGGCGAGCCTCCAGGACGTGGTCGCCGCCCACGGTGCCGACCGGGACGACGACGACACCGCCCACCGCACCGCACACCCGACCCTCGAGACGGCAGGAGCCCGCGCATGACCACCACGGCAGCCCCCGACCTCGACGCGCCTGCGGAGACCCCGACCGCGGTGCGCGCGGTCTCCGCGCTCGACGTGGTGGCCCTGCAGACCACCAAGCGCTTCATGACCTTCGCGGTGCCGCTCGTGACGCTCGGGCTGGTGCTCGTCGTCTCGGCGGTGGTCGCCGGGTTCTTCTACCAGCTGGGCTCGCGGCCGGGCACTCCCGAGTGGGTCAGCAACAGCCGCAACAACCCCGGCGTGCTGTGGGCGCTGCCCGGCTTCCTGGGGTACTACGGCGTCCAGTCGGTGGCCACCACCTTCCCGCTGGCGCTGGCCCTCGGCACCGGGCGGCGCGCCTTCACCACGGGCACGCTGGCGTTCCACGGGCTGCTGGCGGCGTACGTCGCCGTCGTCGGGCTGGCGCTGCTGGGAGTGGAGCGGCTGACCGGGCAGTGGTTCGTCGGGCTGTACCTCATCGACGTGGTCGTGCTGGGCGGCGGTGACCCGCTGCGGCTGGTCTCGGTGCTGTTCCTCGGCAGCCTCACCCTGCTGTCGCTCGGGGCGCTGTTCGCGGCGGCGTGGGTGAGGTTCGGAGCGCGGGGGCCGCTGCTCCTGGGGCTGGGGTGCGGCGCGCTGCTGGCGGCCAGCGCCCTGCTCCTCGCCCCGCACCTGGGGGACCTCGCGGCTGGCTTCCAGCTGTGGTGGCTCGCGGCGCTGGGCGTGCTCGTCACGGCCGCGGCGTGCGCCGGTGAGCTCGCCCTGCTGCGGCGCGCGTCCGTCCGCTGATCGCCGCGAGCGGTGCGGGCGCTCACCCAGCCTCAGCCGTCGTCGGCGTCGGCCCAGGACCGGCACACGTGCACGTCCAAGGGGAACGTGATGGGGAAGCCGCCGTACAACAGCCGCCCCGCCCTCTCGGCAGCCGTGCGCACCGCGCCGACGACCTCGTCGGCCAGGGCGGCCGGGGTGTGCACAAGCACCTCGTCGTGGAGGAAGAGCACCAGGTGCGGACGCTGCTCCACCCGACCCGCACCAGCACCGCCGAGGCGCCACAGCTCTTCGCGGAGCAGCGCCACCCAGCTCGAGGCCCACTCCGCCGCCGAGCCCTGCACCACGAAGTTGCGCGTGAAGCGCCCCCACGAGCGGCGCTCGCGCAGCTCGGCGTCCGTGGCGGGCACGTCGGGGGCCTGCTGCGTCCAGGACCCGCTCGGCCGCGGCGACCCGCGCCCCAGCCACGTGCGCACCACCTCGCCGCGCTCCCCCGCCGCCGCGGCGGTCTCCAGGTGCTCGACCGCCCGCGGGTAGCGGCGCGCGAGGTGCTCGACCATGCGGCCGCCGCTGCCGGCGGTGGCCCCGTACATCGCGCCGAGCACGGCGAGCTTGGCGTCGGACCGGGTGGCGACCGCGCCGCTGTCCACGACGCCCTGGTACAGGTCGCCGCCGGCCGCGGCGCGGGCCAGGTCGACGTCCCCGCTGACCGCGGCCAGCACGCGCGGCTCCAGCTGGGCGACGTCGGCCACGACGAGCCGCCACCCGTCGTCGGCCACCACCGCCGGCCGCAGCACCGCCGGGACCGACAGCGCTCCCCCTCCCTGCGCCGCCCAGCGTCCGCTGACCACGCCGCCGGGCAGGTGGTCGGGGCGGTAGCGGCCTTCGCGCACCCACTCGCGCAGCCAGCGCCAGCCGTTGGCGGCGTGCAGGCGCGAGAGCCTGCGGTGCTCCAGCAGCGGAGCCACCGCGGGGTGCTCCACCTGCGACAGCGTGCCCGAGCGCGTGTCCGGCAGCTCCAGGCCCGCACGCCGCAGGGCGCGCTGCAGGTCAGCGGGGCTGTCGGGGTTCAGCGACGGGGCGTCGAGCGCCTGCCGCGTCCGCGCGAGCGCCGCGGCCAGCGCCGCCGGCGCCTCCCCCGCCGCCGGCTGCGGGCCGAGGTGGGTCACCAGGAGGCGGTCGTGGACGTCGGCGCGCCACGGCAGTCCGGCGTGCGTCATCTCCGCGGCGGCCAGGGCGGCAGCGCTCTCCGCGGCGGCGAGAAGCTGCAGGTGGCCGCGCGCCGGGGAGGCCGCGAGCGCAGCCTCCTGCCGGGCGAGCTCCGCGGCGGCGTCGAGGAGCCCGGCCGGCGGGTGCAGCTCGAAGAGCCCCTCCGGTGCCGGTGCGCTGCCGCCCAGCGCGGTCCCGCTGAGCAGCAGCGGCTGCGCCTCGTCCCACGCGGCCGTGTCCGGGCCGGTCAGGAGCGCCTGGTCGACCACCGGCGAGCGCCGCAGCACCCGGTGCACGAGGCGCAGGTCGGTGCACCGCCGCACGCGGCCGCCCGCGGCGAGGACCTGCGGGTACCAGCGGGTGGTGTCGTCCCACACCCAGCGCGGGCCCGAGCCGGCGCCCGTCCCCTCGAGCCCACCCACGAAGGCCGGCAGCTCGTCCTCGCGGAGCCGCACCACCTCGCCGCGGTCGCCGTCGTCGCCGAGCTGGGCGACGACGACATCGGGCGCCAGCCGCTGCAGCAGCACCTGGCGCGGACCCGACACCCCGACAGTCTGGGTGCCGGGTCCGACGGGCCGCGCGCTGCCCCGCCCGTCCAGCGGGGCCGCTGTCAGAGCCGGAAGGCCGCGACCAGCCCGTCCAGCTCGCGCGACATCCTCGCCAGCTCCACCGCTGCCGCCTGCGACTCCTTCACGCTCGCGGTGGTGCTACGCGCCCCGGCGGCCACGGCCCGGGTGGTGGCGGCGATGTCGTCGGTGCCACCGGCGGCCTGCGCCGCTCCCCGCGTCATCTCCTGGGTGACCACCGACTGCTCCTCCACCGCCGAGGCGATGGTGGTCTGGAAGTCGCTGATGGTGGCGATGACCTCCGAGATGCGCGTGATGGTCTCGACGGCGCTGCTCGTGTCGCCCTGGATGGCCTCGACGCGCCGGGCGATGTCCTCGGTGGCCCGGGCGGTGCCCTGGGCCAGCTCCTTGACCTCCGTGGCGACCACGGCGAAGCCCTTGCCGGCCTCACCGGCGCGGGCCGCCTCGATGGTCGCGTTCAGGGCGAGGAGGTTGGTCTGCTCGGCGATGGAGGTGATGACCTTGACCACCGCACCGATCTCGGCGGAGGAGCGGCCGAGGCGGTCCACCGCCGCCGACGAGGACGCCGCCAGCCCCACGGCCTCTCCGGCCACGCGGGCGGCGTCCTGCGCGCTCGTGCTGATCTCCAGGATGGAGGCGCCCATCTGCTCGCTGCCCGCGGACACGCTGCTCACCTCGCGGGCCACCCCGGAGGCGCTGTCGGTGAGCTCGACCGCCTGGCCGGTGGTGGCCTCCGCGGACTCGGCGATGGCCTCCGAGGTGGCGGTGAGCTGGGCCGAGGCGGTCGCGAGCGACTGCGCCGAGCTGCGCACCTGCGCCATGCTCGTGCGCAGCGCGGCGGTGGCGCGGTTGAGCGAGGCGGCCATCAGCGCGGTCTCGTCGGTGGTCCGCACGGTGACGGTGCGGGTGAGGTCGCCCTCGGCGAGCGCCCCCAGCGCTGCGGTGACCTCGCGCACCGGGCGCGTGACCTTGCGGATGACCACCGCGCCGCTGACCGCCATGAGGGCGAGGAGCGCCGCGCCGCCACCGATCTGCAGCGCCTCCGCGAGGACGGCGGACCTGTCGCTCTGCTCGGCGCGCACCGCCAGCAGCGACTCCTCCTCGGCAGCGACGTCGCCCAGCAGCCGGGCGATCTGCTCGCCGGAGGCGGCGCCCGCGTCGGTGAGCACGATGGCCTGGGCGGCGGCGAAGCCGCCCTCGCCCCGGCGCGCGTCGATGGTCGACTGCATCTCGGTGAGCTTGGCGCTCACGAGGGGCTCGAGCTGACCCAACCGGCCCTGCTGGTCAGCGTTGTCCGCCGTCAGGGTGCGCAGCCCCGCCAGGGCCTCGGTGACCTCCGCCGAGGCGGCGGAGAAGCCGGTGAGGTACTGGTCACGGCCGGTGATGATGAAGCCGCGCTGGCTCGACTCGGCCGTCGCGAGCAGCTCGGAGGTGTGCTCCACGCCCTCCAGCACCCGGTGGGTGTGGTCCACCCTGTCGTTGGCGACGGACAGCCGGTGCTGGGTGGTCACCGCCCCGGTCACGAGCAGCGCGACGGCCAGACCGATCGTCAGCAGCAGGGCGCCGAGGGTGCGTCCGATGGTCCACCGCTGGACGGCAGTGGTCGGCTCGGCGTCGGTCATGGTGGTCGCTCCTCGGGTCGCGTCGGCCGCGTCGGCAGCGCGCGGCGACAACCTGCATCGGCCGTGCGCGACCGACCTTGACCGAACGCTTCACAGGTGCTTCATCAAACGTCCCCGATCGAGTGAAACGACGCGGTGCGCCCACGTGGCGAGCCCGGTGAGCAGCCCCGCGACGACGACGAGCACCACCGCGCCCGTCCCCGCCCCAGCCCCGTCCACGACCCGCCCGACCACCGCAGCCCCCACGGCGCTCCCCGCGGCGCTGGCCGACCCGGTCCACGCCAGCGCCTCCGTGAGCACGCCGCGGGGCACCTCCCGCTCCAGCACCACACCCACCTGCACGACCACCACCGGGACGACGACGCTGGCCAGCACCAGCCCGCCCACCAGCAGCGCCACGGAGGTCCCCGTCGCGCCACCGCGCACGTCGATGGCGCCGGCGGCTGCGACGAGGCCGCACCCCAGGGCGAGGAAGCCCCCCGCGCCGGCCACCTGGGCCAGGGGCGCCGTCCGCCACGTGCGCAGCCCGAACGCCCACGCACCCGCCAGCCCCGCGAAGCTGGAGGCGGCGACGAGCGGCGCCGCGGCTGCCGGACCGCCCAGCTGCTCTCCCCACGCGGCCGTGACGAGCGGCACCCCGCCGAAGTGGACGCCGAGCAGCCCGCTCGCGCCGACGAGGAGCAGCGGCACCGGCCGCCTCAGGGCCCGTCGTCCCGGTGCTGCCGCGGGCGTCGGCGCAGCCGGGCGCTCCTCGACCGCTCGTCGTCGTCCTGCTCCTCTCCCGGGTGGGGCGGTGCGGCGCTGCAGCGACAGCGCGAGACCTCCGCCCACCACCAGCACCAGTGCTCCAGCGCTGCCCGCCCACGGCCGACCGGCGGCAGCGAGCGCGCTCACGAGCACCGGACCGGCGAGGAACGCCAGCGCGTTCGCCAGCGACTCCAGCGCGAACGCCCGAGGCAGGGCGTCGCGGTGGTCGCGGAGCAGCAGCGCCCAGCGCACGGATGACATGGCCCCGAGCTGCGGCGCGCTCGCGCCCGCGAGCGCCGCCGCAGCCACCACCGCTGCGCCCGGCGCTGCTCCGGTCACCAGGGTGACGAGGACGAGGACGGCGACCGCGTGCACGCCGAGCGCCGCCGGGAGCACCGCCGTCTGGCCCCACCGGTCCACGGCGCGGGCGACCTGCGGGCCGGCCACGGCCTCGGCCACCGCGAACGCCGCGACGGCCGCTCCCGCGGCGCCGAAGGACCCGCTCGCGCCGTGGACGAGCCACACCAGGCCCAGGCCGGTGGCGGCGACCCCGGTCCGGCCCGTGCTGGCGGCGGCGAAGAAGGCAGCGGCTCCCCGGAGTGCGAGCAGCTGGCGGTAGGTCTGCGGTGCTGTCAGCGGGCGCTGCGGCGCGCCCGTCGTCCCCGTGGGCACGAGGGTCCTCTCGCGGCCGGACCGCGGAGCACTGCTCACGCGGACGGACGTCTCGGTGCGGCCGGGCAGCTGCCTCGACGGGCCCCATGCTGCCACCGCTGGACGTCAGAGGAGCCGGCGACGCAGGGGGGAGGCCGTGAGCGAGCGCGACGACGTCCACGAGGCCGGCGCTGTCCAGGCCCTGCCGACCGACCTGCGCCTGCACCGGCGGACGACGTTCGACGACGACGCCGAGCGCTACGCGCGCACCCGCCCGACCTACCCTCCCGCGCTGTTCGACGTCCTCGCCGGGGCCGCCGGTCTGCGCGCGGGCTCGCGGGTGCTCGAGGTCGCCCCGGGCACCGGGCAGGCGACGGTGTCGATGGCCGAGCGCGGGTGGCGGGTCACCGCGGTGGAGCTGGGCGCGCACATGGCAGCGCTGGCCCGCCGGACGGTGGCCGAGGTGCCCTCAGCGGACGTGGAGGTGGTCGTGTCGCCCTTCGAGGACTGGCCGTTGCCGGCGGAGCCGTTCGACGCGGTGGTCTGCGCCACCGCGTGGCACTGGCTCGACCCGGCGCTCCGCGCGCGCAAGGCAGCCGCTGCGCTGCGGCCCGGCGGTGTGCTCGGGGTGGTGTGGTCCTCCCACGTCGCGGGCGGGTCGCAGGAGTTCTTCGACGCCGCGTCCAGCTGCTGGGAGCGGTTCGGGCAGCGTGACAGCGGCGGCGGCACCCGCTCCACGCTCACGCCGGAGGCGGAGGCCGACCCGTCCACGGCGGAGTTCGAGCGCAGCGACGCCTTCGCCGAGGTCTCCCACCAGGGGTTCCCGCTCGAGGTCGAGTACACGACGGCGCAGTACCTCGACCTCATCAGCACGTACTCGCAGGTGGCCGTGCTGGCGCCGGAGGCGCGGGAGGGCCTGCTCGACGGGCTGCGGCTGCTGGCCGACGGCCGGTTCGGCGGCCGCGTCACGCACCGCTACCTCTTCCAGCTGGTGCTCGCCCGCACCCGTGCCGGCTGACCGGCTCAGGCGCCCCGGGGCCGCCGTGCGTCGAGCGCCTCCAGCTGCGCGACGACGTCGCCCGGGTCGAGGCCGTCGGTGTCGACGACGACGTCGCCCGCCCCCGCCTGCTCCAGCTGCGCCTGGCGCTCCAGCGCCGCCGCGACAGCGCGGCGCTGGGCGGCCTCGTCCAACCCGCGCAGCGCGTCACCGGCGAGGTTCGCCCCCTCCCCGCGGGCGCGGGCGGCGACCCGCTCGCGCAGCGCCTCCTCTCCGGCCCTCAGGCGAGCGACCCGCAGCGGCGCACCCGCCAGGGCGTCGCGGAACGCCTCGACGTCATCGGCGGTGCTCACGTCCGCTCGCACGACGAGCGCCTCGGCGCCCGCCGCGCGGTAGGTCCGCCACAGGCGCCCGACCAGGTCTGCGGTGCCCCGGGCGTCGAGGCTCACGGTGTCGGGGGCTGCGGTGAAGGACAGCTGCCGCCCGTCGAGGTAGGCGCAGGTCTCGCCGCGCTGCCACGACCGCACCGCCAGGCCGAAGCCCGCGGTCGACGTCCCCACCCCGGGCGCTCCGCACAGCAGCAGCGCCCGCCCCCCTCCACGGGCGTCGGCCCCACCGTCGTCGTCCTGCTCCACCGGCGCGGCTGGACCGTCCGCCAGCTGCGGCGGCTGGCCGTCGAGGAGGTCCACCACGCGCCGCGCCACCTCCTCCACCGGTACCGCCGTGGTGTCGACGGCCGGGAGGTCGCTCGCGTCCCAGCGGCGGGCGTCGGCGAGGGCACGCCCGAGGTCGTCGCCGCCGTACCGCTGCTCGAGCCGCGAGCGCAGCGCCCCCTCCTCGGCGCGGAGGCGGCAGAACAGCACCGGCACCTCGCCGAGGGCCTCGCGGACCAGCGCGTCCGCGCCGTCGTCGAGGACGCCGGAGACCACGACGAGGCCGGCTCCAGCATCGAGGTGGTGCCGTGCCACCACGGCTGTGGCCCGCGCCTTCAGGGAGGCGCGCGCGTCGTCGTCCTCGGGTGCGGGGTAGCACATGCCGAGCTGGTCGACGTCGACGAACGCCCGCGGCCTCCCGGCGAGCGCCGAGGAGAACAGCTCCCACGCCGTCACCGACCCGCCCGCGCAGGGAGGTCCGGTCAGCCACCACACGGCGGGCGTCTCGTCGGTCACGGCGGGCACCGTAGGGACCGGCGCGCTGCGCCGTCCACGGACCTCCGGAGGGGGGCGGCGAGACGTCATCGTCGTCGTCCCGCCACGACGAACGTACCGCGACGAAGGGGCCTCGCCGCAAGACCCCCGTGCGGGAGCAGGACTCGTCACCGCCCTCCCCCTCCCTGGCGATCACGGGCCTCAGCGCCACCACGCGGGCTCCTGCGAGCGGCTACCGTCCGCTCGTGGTGATCTCGCGGCGGCGCGTGCTGGGGCTGCTCGCCGGCGGAGCGGTGGTCACCGCTGCGGGGGCCGGGGTCGCGTGGCACGAGCTGCGCCCGGACCCCGGCCCCGGGCCCGACGCCCCGCCGGCCACGAGCCCCGGATCGCTGGCCAGCGGGACGTTCGGCTCTCGCGCCTGCGGCCGCGAGGTGGCGTGGCAGCTGGCGCTGCCGCCGGGGACCACCGAGGGCGCCTCGCTGCCCGTGGCGCTGGTGCTCCACGGGCGTGGTGGTGACGCCACGGACGCGTTCGGGAAGCTGCACCTCGACGGGTTCCTCGCCGAGGTGGTCGCCGCCGGCGCACCTCCGTTCGCGCTGGCGTCGGTGGACGGTGGCGACCGCAGCTACTGGCACCGGCGCGTCAGCGGCGAGGACCCGCAGACGATGCTCCTCGAGGAGTACCTGCCGCTGCTCGCGGAGCGCGGTCTGCGCACCGACCGCTTCGGGGCGTTCGGCTGGTCGATGGGCGGGTACGGCGCACTGCTGCTCGCGCAGACCACCGGGCCGGAGCGCGTGGCAGCGGTGGCGGCGAGCAGCCCGGCGCTGTGGAGCCGCGCTCGCGACACCGCCGACGGCGCCTTCGACGACGCCGCGGACTTCACCGCCCACGACGTCGTCGGTCACGCCGCGCGCCTGGCGGGGGTGCCGGTGCGCCTGGCGTGCGGCGGCGACGACCCGTTCGCCCCCGCCACCCACGCCTTCGCGCCGAGGGTGCCTGACCTGACCGGCACCGACTTCGGGCCCGGCGCCCACACCCGCGGCTACTGGCGCGCGACCGCTGCCGGCCAGCTGCACTTCCTCGGCAGCGCGCTCGCCGCCGTCTGACGAGAGGCTCAGCAGCTCTGCTCGCGCAGGCGCGGAGGCGCCTGCACCTCCCAGGCCTCGCGGAGCACCTCCGCCAGCTCGTCCACCTCCAGCTCGGCCAGCCGCGCCAGCACGTACGGGTGCGCGGCGTAGTGGGGCGTCCGGAAGAACGCCACCGGGTCGGCGGCGGCGAGCTCCTCGGCGTCCTCGACGCTGGGGCGCCGCAGCACCAGGACGCCGGGCTGGTCGTGCAGGCGGGCGAACAGCTTGTCGTGCACCCGGAAGCCGGGCGTGCCCCAGGAGGGCTTCTCCACCGTGTCGGGGAGCGCGAGCGCGAGGCGCCGGACGTCGTCGTCATCAGCCACGGGGAGCAGGGTGCTCCACGGCAGCGCTCTGCGACAGGGCCTCACCCGAACCGCAGCCGGGCGCCCGGCTGCGGTTCCCCAGGGGGTGCAGACAGCAACGGGGCGCTCGGCTGCGAACAGGCCGCGAGGAGGTCTCAGTGGGCGGCAGCGGCGGCCGGAGCCGCGGTGCCGGCGCGCTCCGCGGGGGTGCGCAGGCGGAACGCCGGGATGGTGCGGTGCACCATCGGGCCGATGGCCAGGGCGTACACGAGCGTGCCCCACCCGACCGTGCCGCCCAGGGCGAAGCCGATCCCCAGCACCAGCAGCTCCACCCCCGTGCGCGCCACCCGCAGCGGCAGGCCCTTGGCCGCCAGGCCGATGCTGAGGCCGTCGCGGGGGCCCGGGCCGAGACCGGCCCCGACGTAGACGCCCGTGGCGAGGGCGTTGAGGACGACGCCGGCGAGCAGCAGCGCCCAGGCCGCCGCGGCACCGTCGCCCGCGCCGGCCGGGACCAGGGCGAGCGTCGCGTTGATGGACAGGCCGACGAGGACGACGTTGGCGAGCGTGCCGACCCCGGGGCGCTGCCGCAGCGGGATCCAGCACGCCAGGACGACGACGCCGGTGAGGATCGACCACGTGCCGACCTCGCCGCCGAACGTCCGCGACAGGCCCTGGTCGAGCACGCTCCACGGCATGACGCCCAGGTCGGAGCGCAGCATGAGGGCGATGCTCGCGCCGTAGGCGACCAGACCCGCCACCAGGACGAGCGCTCGCAGCGGCCGGCGGTCGGGGACGACGGGGAGCAGCACCCGGGACACCAGGCGGGAGGGCGAGGTCTTCGACACGTCAGCCACTGTCTGCCACTTGGCCCTTCTGCAACAGGGCCAAGTCCGCCACGATGGACGGGTGGACCCCGGCCGTCTCTCCTCTCTGCTCGCGCCCTGGCTCGGCGCGGGCGCCGCTTACACCGCCGTCGCCGACGGCGTGCGCGGGCTCGCGCTCGACGGCCGCCTGCCCGTGGGCGCCCGTGTGCCCAGCGAGCGCGCGCTGGCCGCAGCGCTCGGCGTGAGCCGGACCACGGTGAGCGCGGCGTACGACGTCCTGCGCTCCGAGGGGTACCTGCGCAGCGCCCACGGAGCGGGCAGCCGCGTGGCGCTGCCGAGCAGCGGCAGCCCGGTGGAGCGGCCCGACGTCGACCCCGGCGGCGAGCGAGAGCCGGAGGGCGTCCTCGACCTGACCATGGCCGCGCTCCCGGCGCCGGCAGCGGTGCTCGACGCCGTGACCGCCGCGAGCGCCGACCTGCCGCTGCAGCTGGCGCACCACGGCATGCACGCCTTCGGGCTGCCGGTGCTGCGCGACGCGGTGGCGCGGCACCTCAGCGCCCGGGGGCTGGCGACCACGCCGGAGCAGGTGCTCGTCACCAGCGGGGCGCTGCAGGGCTGGAACCTGCTGCTGCGGGCGCTGTCGCGCCCGGGCCAGCGGGCGCTGGTGGAGCAGCCGACGTACCCCGCCGTCGTCGACGCGGTGCGCGCCCACCACGTGCGCCCGGTGGCGCTGCCGCTCGGTGAGGCCGGGTGGGAGCTGCCGGCCTCCCCGGCCGGACGGCGGTCGATGGCGCAGGCTGTGCTGGCGCACGTCACCCCGGACGCGCAGAACCCCACGGGCCTGGTGCAGGACGACGACCAGCGCGTCGAGCTGCTGTCGGCGCTGTCGGGCGGACCGGGCGGCAACCCGGTCGTCGCCGTCGACGAGACCTTCGCCGACCTCGTGGCTCCGGAGGAGGCGCAGACGCCGCTGGCGGCGCTCGCCGAGGCGCGTCGCGGCGACGAGGTGGTGACGCTGGGCTCGGTGGGCAAGAGCTTCTGGGCCGGGCTGCGCGTGGGCTGGGTGCGGGCGTCTCCGGAGCTGGTGTCGCGTCTCGCCCAGGTGAGAGCGGGGCTGGACATCACCTCCCCCGTGCTCGACCAGCTGGTGACCGTGCACCTGCTGGCGCGGGCGCCGGAGCTCCTCGCCGAGCGGCGCACGCTGCTGTCAGAGCGCCGGGCCGGGATGCTCGCGGCGCTCGCCGCCGGTGTGCCCGACTGGACCGTGCGCCCGGCGCAGGCCGGGCTGGTGCTCTGGGTGGGGCTGCCCACGCCGAGCGCGACGCAGCTGGTGTCCCACGCGCTCGACCTCGGCGTGCGCCTGGTGCCCGGGCCGCGGTTCACGGTGGACGGCACGGGCGACCGGTGGCTGCGGCTGCCGCTGACGGTCGCTCCCGAGGACGCCCCCGCGCTCGTGTCGGTGCTGCGCGAGGCGCGGGCGCGCGCGGTGGCGAGCGCCCCGACGTCGCGCACCCCGGCGCGGTGGACCGCATGAGCACCCCGCCCCCGTCGTCGTCCCCCTCCTCCTCGCACTTGCCGAGGAGAGTGCGCCAAGAGGGGGCTCCCGACGCGCACTTGCCGCGGAAAGTGCGGGAAAGGGAAGGCGGGCCGCGGGAGGGGATCGGACGCCAGGTGGCGGCCGGCGTCGTGGGCGCCGTCACCGGGTACGCCAGCTCCTTCACGGTCGTCCTGACCGGCCTGGCGGCCGTCGGCGCCACCCCGGCGCAGGCCGCCTCCGGCCTGGTCGTGATGTGCGCGCTGCAGGGCGTGCTCGCCATCGCCCTCTCCTGGCGCACCCGGATCCCGGTCTCCTTCGCCTGGTCGACACCGGGCGCCGCCGTCCTCGTGGCGGCCGGTGCGGGCGGCGTGACGTTCCCCGAGGCTGTCGGCGCGTTCCTCCTGTGCGGCGCGCTCGTGGTGCTCACCGGGGCCTGGCCCGCGCTGTCGCGGCTGGTCACCCGGGTCCCCGCTCCCCTGTCGGGGGCGCTGCTGGCGGGGGTGCTCCTCCCCCTCTGCCTGGCGCCGGTGACGGCCGTGGCCCGCGAGCCGCTGGCCGGGGGTGCCGTCGTCGTCGTGTGGCTGGTGCTCCGGCGCCTGGCCGCGGCGTGGGCGGTGCCGGCGGCGCTCGTCGTCGCCCTGGTGCTGACGCTGACGATCGACGGCGGAGCTGGGGCCGCCACCTCGGGGACCTCCGGCCTCGGCTGGGCGCCCGTGCTCACCTGGACCACGCCGCAGCTCGACCCGCTGGTGCTGCTGAGCATCGGCGTGCCGCTGTACCTCGTGACCATGGCCAGCCAGAACGTCCCCGGCCTGGCGGTGCTGCGCGGCGCCGGCTACCCCGACCCGCCCGCCCGCGCGGCTCTCGTCGGCTCCGGCGGCGGGACGCTGGTCGGGGCGCCCTTCGGCGTGCACGCCCTCAACCTCGCCGCCCTGTCCGCGGCGATCATGGCCGGCCCGGACGTCCACCCCGACCCCCGCCGCCGCTGGCCGGCGGCCGTCACCGGCGGGGTGGCGTACCTCGGGCTGGCGGCGCTGTCGACGGCGGCCGCGGCTCTGGTCTCCTCGGCGCCGCCCCTGCTCGTGCAGGCCGTGGCGGGGCTCGCGCTGCTGGGGGCGTTCCTCGGGGGCCTGGCGTCGGCGGTGCAGGAGGGGCAGCCCGCCGAGCACCGCACCGCCGCGCTCCTGGCCTTCCTCGTGGTGGCCAGCGGCGTCAGCGTGGCGGGCATCGGCAGCGCCGTCTGGGGCCTGCTCGCAGGCGCCCTCTGCTACGCATGGCTCCGCCCCCGCACCGCCCCCGAGGGAGGACGACGATGACGAGCAGGCCCGCGGCGCCGGACGCGCCACCGCAGCCGGCGGCGCAGCGCCGGTCGCTGGAGGCGACCTCGGCCCTGGTGCCCATGCTCGTGCTGACCTTCGGCACCGGGGTGCTCGACGCCGCCACCTACCTCGGTCTGCACGGGGTCTTCACCGCCAACATGACCGGCAACGTCATCTTCATCGGCCTCGGGCTCGCCGGCTTCGAGACGCAGGTGCTGCTGCGCGCCGGGCTGGCCCTCGCCGGCTTCATGGCCGGCGCGGTGGTGGTCGGCCGCGCGGCTCGCGGACGCACCGTCCACCAGCACGCCGACGTGTTCTCGTCCTGGACGCTGGTGGTGGTGTCGCTGGTCATCACCGCGATGGCGGTGCTCCTGTCCGCGGGAGACCTGTCCGCCCGTGGGCTCGACGCCGTGACAGCGGTCATCTCGGCGGCGATGGGCGCCCAGGCCGTGGCCGCGCGGAGGGTCGGCGTGCCCGACGTCCCGACGGTCGTGGTGACGTCGGCGATCGTCGGCCTGTCCGCCGACCACCGCTGGAGCGGCCGCACCCACGACCGCGCCGTCCTGCTGCGGCGAGCCGGTGCCGTCGCCTCGATGCTCGTGGGGGCGATGGTCGGGGCGCTGCTGCTGCGGATGCACATCGGCGCCGGCGTGGGCACGTCAGCGCTGCTCCTCCTGGTGGTGGGGCTGCACGGCCTCGTCGCCGCCCGCCGGGCCCGCGCCGCCGGCTGACCCTCAGCCGTCGCGGCGCAGCGCCCGCAGACGCAGCGCGGCCTGCACGTCGAGGCTGCGAGGAGGCGCGTCCCACCCCGCCCCCAGCAGGGCGTCGAGCCGGTCGACGCGCTGCCGCACCGTGTTGACGTGCACGTACAGGCGCGCGGCCGCGGCGCTGCGCGAGCCCTCCTCCAGCACGGCCACCGCGGTCTGCTCCAGGTGCGTGCCGTGCTCGGCGTCGTAGGCGAGGACCGGGCCCAGCAGGCGCTCGACCATCGCGTCGACCACCCCCTCGTCGGCGCCGCCCAGCAGCAGCCCGGCGACGCCCAGGCGCGCCCGGTCGGCGTGGCCGGTGCGCCAGCCGAGCACCTGGGCCGCCCGCGCCACCTGCGCGGCCTCGGCGTGGGCGCGCCCGAGCGGACCGGCGCCGCGCCCGTCCGCGTCGGCGCACCCGACCACGGCCCGCACCCCCACCTCGCCGAGCGCGGCCTCCACCGCCCCGCCCAGCTCGTCGGCGGCCGCGGCGCCGCCCGTGCACACCACGCAGACGTGCCCGGCGTGCACGGCCACCAGGCCCCGGCCGCCCAGCAGCGGCCGCACGGCGGCGACGCTCCGCTGGCGGTCCGACGCCGGCACCAGCGCCACCAGCGACGAGGCCGGGGCCCTGAGGTCGAGCCCCTGGGCCAGCGCCCGCGCCTCGAGCACCTCGCGGCGCGCCCGCGGTCGTCGTCGCTGGAGCCGCCGCGGTCACCGCGCTCGTCCAGGAGGTCGTCCAGCAGCGCCGACGGCGACCTGTCGGCCGCCTCGGCGAGCTCGTGCTCCACCTGCAGCGCCAGGGCCACCGCGAGCGCCCCGCGGTCGAGCGCGGCGCGGGCGCGCTCGCCGGTCGCCGGGCTCACCAGCTCGCCCTGGTGGCTGGTGGTGCGGCTGGGGACGACGACGAGCGCCCGCGTGCCCCCGTCGTCGTCCTCGGTCCCCGCGGTGCCGCTGCGGGCGCTGCAGCGCGGGCGCCCGTCGGCGTCGACCAGCCGGACCGGGGCGTCCAGCGCGTCGGCCAGCTCCTCGACCACGGCGCGGCAGCCACCCCCGCCGCCGAGGGCGGCGAGCAGGCGCGCGTCGAGGGCCAGCAGAGCCGCGGCGTCGGCGACGTCGCGGGTGCTGCGGGCGGCGGCGGCGCGCGCGGCGACCTCCGCGGAGCGCAGCGCGGCGATCTCCGTGGCGCGGCGGGTCTGCTCCAGCGCGACGGCGGCCTGCAGCGCCAGCAGCCGCAGCGCGTCGAGGCCGGCGGGCGGCATGGCCACGGGCGCGCGGTGGGCCACGAGGAGCGCACCGACCACGTGGCCGTCCACGCGCAGCGGCTCGCCGCTGATGGCGCGCACGCCCTCACCGGCGACCACCTCGTCGATGTGGCCGAGGTGGTTGAGGTCGGCGTCGGCGAGGTAGTCGTCGGTGTGCACGGAGGTCCCGCCGGCCGCGACGGAGCCGAGGATGCCGGTGCCCAGCGGCATCCGGATCTCGGCGTAGGCGCGGGTCCGCACGCCGTCGGTGACGTGGATCCAGGTCTCGCCGGCGTCGAGGTCGTTGAGGGACAGGTAGGCCATGTCGGCGCCGAGCAGGGCGCGGGTCCGCCGCACGAGGGCCCGCAGGATCACCGTGCGGTCGCGCACGCTGGCGAGGTCGGTGGCGGAGTCGTGGACGGCGCGCAGCAGGGCCGCCGGTGTCGGCGCGGCGAAGGAGCCGAGCGCCGCCGTCGCCGTCGTCGTCGTCCCCGCGCCCTCGAGGGTGGTCACGGACAGGTGTCTACCGCCCACACCCGAGGGTCGCCAGTGTGTGCGCCGGCTCCATGGTCACCGCAGCCGCGTCCGTCGCAGGGTGGTCGTGCGCCGCACCTCCGGCGGCGCCCGCGATGACGCGAGACGAGGGGTCCGACGTGACTGGTGCCGCTCCCGAGATGAAGCTCCACGTGCTGTCCACCGGCGTGATGGAGACCGACCTGACCTGGCTGCTGCTCAAGGGCGGTCGCACCATCCGCGACCGCCACCACAAGGACGACCCGGTGGTCTGGGGGGACTGCCCCACCCACGCGGTGCTCATCGAGCACCCCGAGGGCCGGGTGCTGTGGGACACGGGCGTGCCGCGCGACTGGGAGGAGCGCTGGGCGCCCACCGGCTTCCACGACTTCTTCCCCGTCAAGGAGCCGGTCGACGGCCCCGGCTACCTCGACTCCTCGCTGGCCTCGCTGGAGCTGACCCCGGACGACGTCGACATCCTCGTGCTGAGCCACCTGCACTTCGACCACGCCGCCAACGCCCGCGACTTCGCGGGCGGGAAGACGCGCATCATCGCCAACGACAAGGAGGTCGAGGGCGCCTCGCAGATCCAGGGGTACAGCGCGGGGGCGCACATCGTCAGCGACTACCAGGGCCTGCCCATCGAGACGGTCAGCGGCGACGTGGAGATCCTCCCGGGCATCTCGGTGATCGAGACCCCCGGGCACACGTGGGGGACCATGTCGCTGAAGGTGGACCTCCCGCAGGAGGGCACCAAGATCTTCACCTCCGACGCGGTGTACCTGCGCGACTCCTGGGGTCCGCCGGCCGTGGGCGCCGCCATCGTCTGGAACAACCTGGCGTGGCTGGAGAGCGTGGAGAAGCTGCGGAAGATCGCCGAGGAGACCGGCGCTGAGGTCATCTTCGGGCACGACGGCGAGCAGGCCGCCCAGCTGCGCTACGCCCCCGACGGGGTGTACCGCTGATGGTCCTTCACGACTTCACCTGCGAGCAGGGGCACCGGTTCGAGGCGGGCGTGGCGTCCATGACCTCGCCGGACCCGGCGTGCCCGGCGTGCGGCTCCGCGACCCGTCGCCGCCCGTCGCGCCTCAACATCGGCGGGCGGGCCTCGACGGGCGTGCCGCGCGAGCGGATGCCGCGCAGCTGGGAGGGCGTCGGCCGGGGTGACCGGGAGACGATCAAGCACTGGCGCCAGGTCGCCCAGCACCGGGAGGAGCTCGAGGAGAGGCACCCCGAGCTCGCCGGTGACCGCCGCCCGGTGCTCGCGCACGAGGGCTTCTTCGCGGGCCGGCCGCTGCGCGCCGGGGACGACGTCGCCGTCTCGTTGGCTGCGGCGAAGGCCGCGAAGGCCGCCGCCGCTGGGGAGTCCCCGTCGGCCTCACCACGGGCGGCGAGCACGGGAGCGGCCCGGAGCACCGGCTCGGGCGGAGCGGCGTCGTGAGGGCGCGCGGCGCCGTCCTGGTGGAGATCGGCCGGGAGCGGCCGTACGCGAGCAGCCGGCCGATCGAGGTGGTCGACGTGGAGCTCGACCCGCCCGGGCCCGGTGAGCTGCTGGTGCGCATGGAGGCGGCGGGCGTCTGCCACTCCGACCTGTCCGTGGTGGACGGCAACCGGGTGCGCCCCGTGCCGATGCTGCTCGGCCACGAGGCCGCCGGCCGCGTGGAGCAGGTGGGCGAGGGCGTCGAGGACGTCGCCGTCGGGCAGCGCGTGGTCATGGCGTTCCTGCCCCGCTGCGGGGAGTGCGCCGGCTGCCGCACCGAGGGGCGGCTGCCCTGCACGCCCGGCTCGGCCGCGAACAACGCCGGTGAGCTGCTCGGCGGCGGACGGCGCCTGCACGCCGTCGACGGTGTCGGGACCGTCGGGGCCGGAGGCGAGCTGCACCACCACCTGGGCGTCAGCGGGTTCGCGACGCACGCCGTCGTCGACCGCCGCTCCGTGGTCCCCGTCGACGACGACGTGCCGCCCGAGGTGGCGGCCGTCCTCGGCTGCGCGGTGCTGACCGGCGGCGGGGCCGTGCTCAACGCCGGCAGGCCGCAGCAGGGCGACACCGTGGTGGTGGTCGGCCTGGGCGGCGTGGGCATGGCCGCCCTCATCACCGCGGTGTCACTGCGCCTGGGTGACGTCATCGGTGTCGACGCGGTGCCGGAGAAGCTGGCCCGCGCCCGCGAGCTGGGCGCCTCGGCGGTGTTCACCCCCGCCGAGGCGCTCTCATCAGGCCTCAAGGCGCCCGTGGTGGTGGAGGCCGCGGGCAGCGCCAGGGCCTTCGAGACGGCGGTGGCGCTCACCGGCGTCGGCGGCACCACCGTCACCGTGGGGCTGCCCGCGCCGACCGCCGAGGCCACCATCAAGCCCCTCGGCATCACCGCGGAGGCCCGCACCATCGTCGGCAGCTACCTGGGGTCGGCGGTGCCCGCGCGCCACATCCCCACCTACGCGCAGATGTGGCGCGAGGGCCGGCTGCCCGTCGACGCGCTGATCTCCTCGCGGACCACGCTGGACGGCGTCAACGAGGCGATGGACGCGCTCGCCGAGGGTCGCGCCGTGCGCCAGGTGCTGCTGTTCGACCGCGAGGAGGCCCCCGACAGCGGGGCGGGCGCGGCGGGAGGAGGATCGCAGGCATGACCACCGACACCTCGACGAACCGGTCGCCGGAGCAGGCGGCGCGCGAGGAGGCGCTCGTCGCGAGCGTCCCCACCGACCTCCTCATCGCCGGCCACTGGGTGCCCGCCTCCACCGGAGCGCGCTTCGACGTGGAGGACCCGGCCACCGGCGCCGTGCTCACCACGGTCGCCGACGCGTCGGTGGAGGACGGCGCCGCCGCGCTCGACGCCGCCGTGGCCGCGCAGGCCTCCTGGGGCCGCACCGCGCCGCGCGAGCGTGCGGAGCTGCTGCGCCGGGCCTTCGACGCCGTGATCGCCCGCGCCGACGACCTCGCGCTGCTCATGACCCTGGAGATGGGCAAGTCCGTGGCCGAGGCCCGCGGCGAGGTCGCCTACGGCGCGGAGTTCCTCCGCTGGTCCGGCGAGCAGGCGGCGCACGTCGCGGGCCGCTACCTGCCCGCGCCCGACGGCAAGCAGCGCCTGCTCGTGGTGAAGAAGCCCGTGGGCCCGTGCCTGTTCATCACGCCGTGGAACTTCCCGCTGGCCATGGCCACGCGCAAGATCGCGCCGGCGCTGGCGGCGGGCTGCACCGTCGTGCTCAAGCCCGCCGCCGAGACGCCGCTGACGGCGCTGCTGTTCGCGCAGATCCTCCTCGACGCGGGCCTGCCGGACGGCGTGGTCAACGTCATCCCCTGCACCGCGGCCGGTGACGTCACCGGGCCCCTCATCGCCGACCCGCGCCTGCGCAAGCTGTCCTTCACCGGCTCCACCCCGGTGGGCAAGACGCTGCTCAAGCAGGCCTCCGAGCAGGTGCTGCGGACGTCGATGGAGCTGGGCGGCAACGCCCCGTTCCTCGTCTTCGAGGACGCCGACCTCGACGCCGCCGTGGAGGGCGCGCTCCTGGCGAAGATGCGCAACGGCGGGGAGGCCTGCACCTCCGCCAACAGGTTCTACGTGCACTCCTCGGTGGCCGCCGCCTTCTCGGAGAAGCTGGCGGCGCGCATCGGCGCGATGAAGGTGGCGCGCGGCACCGAGGACGGCGCGCAGGTGGGCCCGATCATCAACGAGAAGGGGCGCACCAAGATCACCGACCTCGTCGAGGACGCCGTCTCCCGCGGCGCCCGCGTGCTCACCGGCGGTGGCCCCGTGGACGGTCCGGGCTACTTCTTCTCCCCCACCGTGCTGGCCGACGTGCCCCTGGGCTCACGGCTGCTCAAGGAGGAGATCTTCGGCCCGGTCGCCCCCGTGACGACGTTCGACACCGAGGACGAGGCCGTGGCGCTCGCCAACGACACCGAGTTCGGCCTCATCGCCTACGCGTACACGGCTTCCACGGCGCGTGCACTGCGGCTGACCGAGCGGCTGGAGACGGGGATGCTCGGCATCAACGCCGGCGTCATCTCCAACCCGGCGGCGCCGTTCGGCGGGGTGAAGCAGTCGGGTCTGGGCCGCGAGGGCGGCGAGGAGGGCATCGAGGAGTACCTCGAGACGCTCTACGCCGGCATCGCCGACCCCTGGGCCTGCCCCCCCCAGCCGGCGTGTGACGCCGGACGTGCAGAAGTCCGCCGAGACCCCGCCTGACGGGTTCGCGGCGGACTTCTGCACGTCGGTGGTCACACCCTCGTCCGCACATCGTCCCGCCGAGCATGCAGAAGTTCCGCAGAAAGCCGTCAGCAGGCCTCCGGCCCGACTTCTGCATGCTCGACGAGACGCCCAGCCCGCGCCAGCACCCTCAGCCGGACCACCGCCAGGAGCACGACCAACCCGGATGCCGCTGTCGTCACCGCCGCCAGCACCGTCGCCGCGGCCATGCCCTCTCCGAGCGGCGTGCCCGCGAGGTAGCCGAGCGTCACCACCCCCCACACCAGTGCGACCAGCCCGAGCAGCCCAGCCGCACCCAGCCACCCGCTGTGAGGGCGCCGCCAGCCGGCAGCCAGCGCCGCACCCGCCACGAGCGGGTCGGCCGCGAAGGACGCACCCGTGGCGTGGGCCGTCTCGAGACCCCAGAGGCCGAAGACCACGGCGACGGCGGCCGGAAGCGCCCACCACCACCTCGGCGACGGCGCCGGCGCGTCCCGGTGCCACGCGGCCACCGACAGCAGCGGGACGAGCAGCACCAGCCAGACCACGAGCTCCCGCGGCTGCAGCGCCCACGGCGACAGCTGCGCTCCCGAGATGAGCCACGGCACCACCATCCCCGCCACCGCCACACCGACCGCAGTCCGGCGGTGTCCCGCCACGAGCAGCGTCCACGTCAGGAGCGCCGCGAGGCACCCCGCGACCCACTCGACGCCGTCTGCCGGCGTGAGCTGCGACCAGCCCGGCTGCCGCGACTGCCACGGCAGGAGTGCGAGGTCCACGACGCCGTAGGCGGCGGGCAGCAGCCCCAGCAGGGCGGTCAGCCGCGCCGCGTCACCCACCGCCCTGCTCCTCGCCGACGCACCCGGCGTCGACGGCGCCGCGAGGTGGAGCCGCACCGCGAGCCCCAGCACGCCGACCACCTCGCGCAGCCGCGGCCGCTGCAGCAGCACCAGCTCGCGCTCCTCGTCCTGCCGCTGCGGGCCCTCGGAGACCACCGCCCGCGCCGCCGCCTCCTGCTCGGTGTCGAGCAGGACGGCGACCACGTCGTCCTCCCACCGCTCGCGGTACCCGCGCGGCAGGACCCGCAGCAGGCGGCGGTAGCTGCGCTCCAGCGGCGGAGGCGGTGCGGCGGCCGAAGCGCTCGACGGCACGGTCCTCACACCGCCCGAGCGGCGCGCAGCCGGGTCGACGCCGCGCGGGCCAGCTGCGCCAGCCGCTCCGCCTCGGTGGACAGGGCAGCGGCGCCGTCGTCGGTGAGTCGGTAGTAGCGCCGGGTGCGCCCCGCGTGGACCTCGTCGCGGTCACGCGCGATGAGCCCCTCACCGGTGAGCCTGTCGAGCAGGCCGTAGAGCGTGCCCACCGACAGGGTCACGCGGCCGTCGGACAGCTCCTGCACCTCTGCGATGAGCGCGTAACCGTGCCGCGGCTCCCCCACCAGCGCGGTGAGCACGAGCACCGCCGGCTCGGTCAATGCCATGCCTGACGATACATCGGTACGCGATGCATGAACAGGACTGCTCGCAGTGGCGCCGCTCGCGTGCGCGCCGCGCGGGACCCGCCTCTGCACCCTGTCGGGAGGCGCTCACCGCGAGTAGCGTCCTGGCGCGGAGGTGGACGCCATGGGGCAGCGCTCGCTCGGTCCGTACGTGCTGGAGGCGCTGCTGGGCGCGGGCGGGATGGGCGAGGTCCACCGCGCCCACGACACCGTCCGCGACCGCCGCGTGGCGCTGAAGGTGCTGCCCGAGGCGTTCAGCCACGACAGCGAGTACAGCTCCAGGTTCCGCCGGGAGCAGCACATCGCCGCTCGCCTGCGCGACCCCCACATCATCCCCATCCACGACTTCGGCGAGGTCGACGGCCGCCTCTTCATCGACATGCGCCTGGTGGACGGCCGCGACGCCGCGGGTCTGCTGGCGGCCGGCGAGCTGTCACCGGCGCAGGCGGTGCACCTCGTGGAGCAGACGGCGCAGGCCCTGGACGCCGCGCACGCCGAGGGGCTGGTGCACCGAGACGTGAAGCCGTCCAACCTCCTGGTGACCCCGAGCGGGTTCGTCTACGTGGTCGACTTCGGCATCGCCCGCCAGGTGGGCACCACGCGGACGTCGCTGACGGTCACGGGCGCCACGGTGGGGACGCTCGACTACATGGCGCCGGAGCGCTTCACCACGCAGCCGATCGACGCCCGCGCCGACGTCTACTCCCTGGCCTGCATGCTCTACGAGTTCCTCACCGCTCGGCGGCCCTTCCCCGGCCACGACCTGCCGTCGCTCATGTACGCGCACTTCTACACCGAGCCCGAGCCACCGTCCGCCGTGGCGCCCGCCCTGCCGCCCGCCCTCGACGCCGTGGTGCTGCGGGGCATGGCGAAGAGCCCGGCCGACCGCTTCGCGACCGCCGGCGAGCTGGCCGCGGCGGCGCAGGAGGCGCTCGGCGGCTCGGCCCCGGCCCGCTGGTCGCAGCCCTCACCGGCCGGTCAGCCGCGCAGTGTCGGCGATGTGATCGACCTGCGCGACGCCCCGCCCACCCGGGGTCCCGACCAGGACGACGACGAGCGCGACCGCGCGACGGCCGCCAGGCCGGCCACCACGGCGGCCGGCGGGGTGGGACTCGTGGTGGCGGGCGGGGCGCACCGCACGACGGACCCGCTGCCCGCGGCGGCGGCCGCCACCGCCGACGACCCGCTCACCGTGGTCCCCGCCCCGTCCTCCACCTCCACCACGGCTGCCCGCACGGCGGCTCCCGACGCCGGCGGGCGGGACCTCGCCGACCAGCCGACGGTCTCCCCCGGGGCCGCACCGCACGCCCAGCCCCCCGGGCACGCCCCGCACGAGCAGCGCCGGAGGCGCCGCAGGGGCGTGGCCGCGCTCGTCGTCGTCGCACTGGTCCTGGTGGGCGGGCTCGGCGCGGGAGCGTGGTGGCTGCTGCGGCCGGACGACGCGTCCCCGGCCGCCACCGGCGCTCCTCAGCCCGGGCCGCAGTCGCCGAGCGCCTCGGCCGCGCCGAGCGCGCCGGCCTCGGTGGCGCCCGCGGCGAGCGTGGCGATCCCCGCGGTGGGGCCGACGATCCCCGTCGGAGACACCCCCGGTTTCGTGGAGGTCACGCCCGACGGCCGCTTCGCGTACATCGCCAACCGAGACGCCGGCGTGGTGACGGTGATCGACACCGCCGTCAACCAGGTCACCGCGCGGGTCCCCGTGGAGGCGGGGCCACCGCAGTTCCTGTCCTTCTCCCCCGACGGCGGGACCGCCTACATCAGCACGTACCGCAAGACCGGCGACACCACCTACGACGACAACGACGTGGTCTTCCTCGACACCGCCACCAACAAGATCACGCAGGTCGTGCCCGTCGGGCAGCGCCCCTTCGCCTCGGCGACCACCCCGGACGGCACCCAGCTGTGGGTGCCGTCCCACGACACCGGGCGGCTCGACATCATCGACACCGCCAGCGCCAGCGTGGTCGGCGAGAAGCCGGTGGCGCCCAACCCGCACTGGGTGGCCTTCGGCAGGGACGGGAAGCACGTCTACACGGCCAACCACGAGTCCGGTGTCGTGACCGTCATCGACGCGGCCACGCGCTCCACGATCAAGGAGATCGCCGTCGGGAAGTCGCCGCACAGCACCGCGGTCTCCCCGGACGGGTCACGGGTGGCGGTGGTGAACTACGACAGCGACGAGGTCTCGGTCATCGACACGGCCTCGGAGACCGTCGTGGCCACGGTTCCCGTCGACGCCAAGCCGCAGGACATCGCCTACGCGCCCGACGGCCGCTACATGTACACGGCCAACGTCGACGCCGGCACCGTCGACGTCATCGACACCGCGACCAACACCGTCACCGCGAGCATCCCCGTGGGCGGTGGCCCGACCAGCATCTCCGTGCGCCCCGACGGGAAGCAGGCCTACGTGACGCTGCTGGACCAGGGGCAGGTGCGGATCCTCGACGTGGGCCGCTGACGTCCTCGGCGTCACGGGGTGCTGACGCGCTCGGCCAGGCGCCTCTCCCGCGCCGCGGCGGCGGGCGTGCCCGGCGTCGGGAGCCACCGCAGCAGCGCCAGCCCCTGCCCGAGCGACCACACCGCGGAGCTGGCCCAGTACAGGAGCAGACCCAGCGGCACGGCGGCGCTCGTCGCGGCCATGACCAGCGGCACCAGCCACACCGTCATCCGCTGGGCCTGCCCGACCGGCCCCTCGAGCGCCTCGGGGGCGGTGCCCCGGGTGAGCTGCAGGTGGGTGGTGGCCCAGGTCGCCACCGCGACGACGACGACCAGCCCGACCGCCAGCACCGCCCCCGCGGCGCCGCCCCCGCCGACCAGCGAGCCGGACAGCGGCGCCCCCAGCACCGTCGCCGCCCCGGCCTGCACCGCGAGCAGCGGGGACAGCAGCCCGACGGCGTGCCCGCGGGCGGCGCCGTCGAGCACGCGCGCCAGGGCGATCATCACCGGGACCTGCAGCAGCACCGGGAGGAGCGACAGCGGCGACGCACCGGCCTCGGCGTGCAGCGCCTTCTGCTCGGCGCGCCACCGGGCCAGCTCGGCGGGGTCGCGGGTGAGCTGCTGGCGCCCGCCGGGTCGTGCGGGGCGGGAGTAGCGGCCCTGCAGGGCGCGCAGCTGAGGGGCGATGCGCGCCAGCCGGTGCGACGCGCGGACCTGCCGGAGCACCAGCGGCAGCAGCGCGAGGCGGACCACCACCACGAGGACCACGACGGCGCCGACCCACGCGCCACCGGAGGCGGGGTCGAGCCCGAGCGCACCGAGGAGCGCGTGCGCGGTGACGAGGACGCCGGAGACGGCGGACTCCAGCCAGGCGAGGGGGTTGAGCAGGGACCAGGACGACGGCATGCGGATGCTCCAGACGGCACGGGGACGGGGACGGGAGGTCCCCGCGCCGGGTCGCCGGGCGGGCCGCGGGAGCGGTCGTCAGAGGGCGGGGCGGCGCGGGGAGGTCCCCGCGCCCGGTGCCCGCGAGCGCGTGCGCCCGGGGCGCCCCGGCCTGTCGTCGAGGCGGACGACGACGTCCGCCTGCCAGCGCACCGCGGCGGGCGCGCGCGGTGAGCCGGTGATGAGCAGGACGGCGAGGGCGGTCGCCACCGCGAGGCCCGCGGCCACGGCGGACCCGGCGAGCACGGCCGCGACCAGAGCGCCGCCGGCCAGCGCCTGCGGCAGCCCGTGGCCGGAGAGGGCCGACGGGCCGAGGAGCAGCAGCGGGCCGAGCACCACGGCCAGCGCGACGACGAGCCGGTGGACGGCTCCGCGCTGGCTGCTCACCGGCCCACTGTGCGGTCCGGCGCCCCGGCGGCGCAACACCGACACCCCCTTCTGCGGCCGCGACCCGAGCGCCAGGATGACCTCCGTGACCAGCGACGCGGTGGTGCGGACGGCGACCGTCGACGACGTCGAGGAGGTCGCGCGCCTGTTCGCCGGGTACCTCGACTCCTACGAGCACCCCCGCGAGCCCGACGACGTGACCGGGTACCTGTCGGCGCGGATCGGGAACGGGGACAGCGTCGTCCTGCTCGCCGAGGTGGACGGCGCAGCGGTGGGCTTCGCGCAGTGCTACCCCACCTGGGCGTCGCTGGAGCTGGCTCCCGCGTGGGTGCTGTACGACCTGTTCGTCGACCCGGCCGCCCGGGGCCGCGGGGTCGGCCGGGTGCTGCTGCGCGCCGTCGCCGAGCGGGCCCGCGCCGCGGGCGCGACGACGGCCGTGCTGGAGACCGCGCACACCAACACCGGGGCGCAGGCCCTGTACGAGAGCGAGGGCTGGGTGCGCGACACCACCTACCGGACCTACGCCCTGGAGCTCTGACCCCACGGACCCCGGTGGCCACGGCGCGGGACTTGGCGCACGGGGGTGGCGGGAGTAAGTTCCTGCGACCGTGCGTGACGACGGGCAGCCGGTGCAGGCGGCCCCGCACCCCACCACCCCCACGCCCGGTGCCGCGACCTGGTTCCGCGTCCACGGGCGCCTGGTCGCCGCGGGCTGGCGCCGCGGGTCCACCTACCGGGCTGCGGCGCTGGGCGGCCTGGTGGCCAACGTGACGTTCGGCTTCCTCAAGGTCAGCGTGCTCACCGCCGCCGTCGCCGCGGGCGGTGGCGAGCTGGCCGGGTACGACACCCGCGCCGTCATCGCCTACGCCTGGCTCAGCCAGGCGCTGCTCGGGTCGGTCAACCTCTTCGGGCGCATCGACCTCGCGGGGCGCATGAAGGACGGCAGCGTCGCCGTCGACCTCCTGCGCCCGATCGACCTGCAGACGTCCACCACGGCGCAGGAGGTGGGCCGGGCGCTTTTCTCGCTGCTGCCGCGCGGGGTGCCGATCGTCGTGCTCGCGCTGGCGGTCGGCGGCATGCGGCTTCCCACGGACCCGGCGGTGCTGGGGGCTGGGCTCCTCAGCGCGCTGCTGGCGGTCGTCGTGTCGCACCTGGTGGTCTACCTGGTCGCGGTCACCGGCTTCTGGACCGTCGAGACCCGCGGCCTGCAGGTCTTCTACATGGTGCTCGCGGGCTTCTTCGCCGGCCTGTTCGTGCCGGTGTCGATCTTCCCCGGCTGGTTGTTCGCGCTGGCGCAAGCCACGCCGTTCCCCTCCATGCTCCAGACGCCGGTGGACCTGCTGTCCGGGCGCGTGGTCGGCGGCGACGCCGCGGTCGCGCTGCTCGTGCAGCTCGCCTGGCTCGCCGGGGCGCTGGCGCTCGGGCAGCTCATGACCCGCGCGGGGCGCCGGCGCCTGGAGGTCCAGGGTGGCTGAGCCGCTCTCGGCGAGGTGGGGGCCCTACCGCGCCGTGGTGGCCAGCCGGGTGCGGAGCCAGACCAGCTACCGCGGCGGCTTCGCGCTCGACCTGGTCAGCTCGCTGCTGGTCGGCGTCGTCCAGCTGGCCGAGGTGCTCGTGCTGTTCCACTCGGTCGACTCCCTCGGCGGGCTCGACCTCGCCGCCGTCGTCCTGGTCTTCGGCATCGCCGACCTGTCGTTCAGCCTGGCCGACCTCGTCGTCGGGCACCTCGACACCCTCCCGGTCTACCTGCGCTCGGGCACCCTCGACGTCTTCTACCTGCGCCCCCAGCCGCTGCTCGCGCAGCTGGTGACCAGCGACATCAGCCTGCGCCGGGTGACGCGCATCGTGGTGGCCGCCGTGGCGCTCGGGGTGGGCGTGGCGGTCAACGACATCGCGTGGACGCCGCTGCACGTGGCCTTCCTCGTGCTCGTCGTGCTCACGAGCGCGCTGACGTTCGCGGCGGTGTTCGTGGCGGCGGCGGGCGTGCAGTTCTTCCTCGTCGACGCCGCCGAGGCGACGGCCGCCGCCGTCTACGGCGGCCGGTACGCCGCCACGCAGCCGGCGTCGGTGTGGACCGGGCCGCTGGTGGCGGTCTTCGGCTTCGCCATCCCGATCGCGTTCACCGCCTACCTGCCGGTGGTGGCCCTGCTCGACCTGCCCGGGCCGGGGTGGCTGCCGGGGTGGGCGGGCTGGCTGGCGCCGCTCGCCGCGGTGTGGATGTGGGGTGTGGCGCTGCTGGCGTGGCGCAGCGGGGTCAGGCACTACCAGGGGGGCGGAGGATGACGACGACGCCGGCCGTGCAGGTGGAGGGGCTGACGCGGAGGTTCCGCGTGCGTTCGGGGGTGCTCGGGCGGCGCGAGGTGACCGCCGTCGACGAGCTGACGCTGACCATCGCCGCCGGTGAGTCGGTGGGGTACATCGGCGCGAACGGCGCGGGCAAGTCGACCACCATCAAGATGCTCGCCGGCATCCTCGTGCCCAGCGCCGGGACCGTGAGGACGTGCGGGCTGGAGCCCGTCGCGCAGCGCAGGGCCCTGGCCCGGAGGCTCGGCGTGGTGTTCGGGCAGCGCTCGCAGCTGTGGTGGGACCTGCCGCTGGCCGAGAGCTACCGGATCCTCGCCGCGGTGCACGGCCTCAGCGCCGCGCGCGAGCGCGAGCGGACCGCCGAGCTGGTCGAGCGCCTCGAGCTGGGCTCCTTCCTGGCCACACCCGTGCGCCAGCTGTCGCTCGGCCAGCGGATGCGCGGGGAGGTGGCCGCGGCGCTGCTGCACTCCCCCGACCTCCTGGTGCTCGACGAGCCGACCATCGGGCTGGACGTGCTGAGCAAGCAGCGGCTGCGGGAGTTCCTGCTGGCCGAACGGGCCGCGCACGGGACCACGCTGCTGCTCACCACGCACGACATGGGCGACGTCTCCCGGCTCTGCGAGCGGGTGCTGCTGGTCGACCGAGGGCGCCTCGCCTACGACGGGTCGCTCGCCGGCCTCTCGAGGGAGGTGGGAGCGCGCCGCGTGCTCGTCGTGGACCTGGCGGAGCCGTCAGCGGACCTCGTGGGCGTGCCGCACGCCGAGCACCTCGGCAGCGAGGCCGGCGGCCTGCGCCAGCGGCTGGCCTTCGACGACTCCGCCACCACCGCCGCCGCGGTGCTGTCGGCGGTGAGCGACCGCGTGGAGGTGCGCGACCTGTCCGTGGAGGAGCCCGACGTGGAGGACGTCGTCCGCAGGGTCTACCTGTCCCGTGGCCGCTGACTCCCGCCCCGACCGCCGTCCCCGACGCGGGAGGCGCACGCCCGACCGGGCGGCTGCCGTCAAGTGCGGGCGGCTGCACGCCGACGAGCACGAGGTGGGCCATCGGACGGCGGGGACGGCCGCAGCGCTGAGCGCCGCTGCGGTCTGCGCCACCGCCTCGGCGGTCGTGGCCGCGGTCTCGGTGGCGGCGGCTCCGGCGGCGTCCGTCCCGCTGCCGGTGGTGGCGGCCATCGCCGTCGCGCCGCCTGCGCTGCTGGGCGTGGTGGCCGGGTGGCGCCAGCGCTGGTGGGCGTCCGCCGGTGGCAGCCTCATCGCCGCGGCGAACGTGCTGTTCTACGGGACGTGGATCATCGGCGGCGCCCCCAGCAGCTCGCCGCTGCTCCACGTCGGCTACGTGCTGGGGTACACCGCTCTGCTGCGGTCCGCGGGCCTGCGCTCCCGGGGTGGACGACGGGGTGTGGTCCTCGACGCGCTGATCGTCGTCAGCGGTCCCGCCCTGGTGGTGCTCTCGACGCTCGCACGCCCGCTGCTCGTGCAGGACCTGACCTTCGCCAGCGCCGTGTCGCTGGTGTACGTGGGCCTCGACCTCGGGCTCCTGCTGCTGGTGGTCCGCGGGGCGCTGGCCGGGGCCACGCCCCGGCTGCCGGCGTTCCTCAAGCTGGTGGCGGCCGTGCTGCTGCTGGGCGGCAACCTGGCCTTCCTCCTGCAGATGGTGTGGGTGCCGCCGTCGCTCCTGCCGTGGCTCGCCGTGCCCTTCTCCGTCGCCTACGCGCTCCTGGCCTCCGAGTGCGCGCTCTCGTCGCACCGGGGCTACCAGGCCGCGGCGAGCTCGTCACCGGACGCGACCGGCCAGGACTGGCGCACGGCGCACAAGGTCCCTGGCGGCACCTCGCGCACCGTGCTCGTGCTGCTGCCCACGGCTGCCTGCCTGCCCGCTGTAGCGCTCGTGGTCCAGGGGGTCAGCGGGCACACCCCCGACTGGCAGGTGCTCGGGGCCGGCGCGGTGCTCACCGCGGTGCTGAGCACGCTGCGCCTGCACACGGCGCTGCGCGTCTCGGCGGAGCAGGCGGTGCGGCTGGAGCGGCTGGCGCACCGCGACGAGCTGACCGACCTGCCCAACCGACGTCGCTGCAGCACCGCCGCCCAGGCGCTGCTCGCCTCCGGCACCGGCGCGGTGGCGCTCGCGCTGCTGGACCTGGACCGGTTCAAGGCCGTGAACGACACCCTCGGCCACGACGCCGGTGACGCGCTGCTGCGGGACGCGACCGCGGCCTGGCGCCGCGTGCTGCCCGCCACGGCGGGGCTCTACCGGTGGGGAGGCGAGGAGTTCGTCGTGCTCCTCGCCGGTGACGACGCAGAGCGCTCGGAGGACCTCCTCGACGACGTGCGCCGGGCCGTGCCGGGACCGCACACGGTCTCCGCGGGGCTGGCGCGACGGCTCCCGGACGAGGAGTTCCACGCGCTGCTGACGCGGGCCGACGGCCTCCTCTACGAGGCGAAGACCGCCGGCCGCGACCAGGTGCGGTCCGACGCCGAGCCCACCACCGCCGTCGACGCGGCCGAGGCGGGCGACGCAGCCGGTGGTCCGGTGCCCGCGGCGAGGACCCCGGTCTCAGCGGTCACCGCACCCCCCGCGTGATCACGGGGAGCCGGCCCCCAGCGGCAGGTGCTCCAGCACCTCGTAGCGCCCGTCGGAGGCGTGGCTGCGCACCAGGCGCGCCTCGGTAGCCGTCCACGTCGGCCCGCTGACGCTCGCCAGCTGGTCGGCGAGCTGCCCCAGCGCACCGGCCCCACCCCGCCCTGCGGCGCGGGCCAGCGTGACGTGCGGCCGGTACGGACGCTCCTCGAGCCCCACCCCGGCCGCCCGGGCCGCCCCGGCGACGCCGGCGACCAGCGACGACAGCCGCTCGACGTCGCCGGCGACCCCCGCCCACAGCACGCTCGTGCCGAAGGTGCCCGTACCGGCCAGCCGCAGCCGCACCGGCCCGGCTGCCGCCACCGCGGAGCGCAGGGGAGGCGCGAGGCGGCGGGCGTCGTCGTCGTCGAGCTCACCGAGGAACGCGAGCGTCACGTGCCAGCGGGTCGGCGGCGACCACCGCACCCCCGGCACCTGGCCGAGCTCGGTGACGGCGTCGGCCACCGGCGCCCACGCCTCCACCGGGGGCTCGAGGGAGACGAAGAGCCTCATCGCGGCAGCGGGTCAGCGGACGCCGAGGGCGGCCTCGATGGGCGCGATGGCGAAGTACACGACGAACAGCGCCGCCAGCAGCCACAGCAGCGGGTGCACCTTCCGCGCCCGCCCGGTCACCGCCATGAGCAGCGCGTAGGAGACGAGCCCCGCCCCGATGCCGTTGCTGATCGAGTACGTGAACGGCATGACCACCACGGTGAGGAACGCCGGGACGGCGATGGTCACGTCGCTCCAGTCCAGGGACCGGATCTGCGTGGCCATGAGGAACCCGACGACGACGAGCGCCGGCGACGCGGCCTCGAACGGCACGATCTCCACGAGCGGCGTGAAGAAGACCGCCAGCAGGAAGAGCACCCCGGTGACCACGCTCGCCAGGCCGGTGCGAGCCCCTTCTCCGACCCCCGCGGCGGACTCGACGAAGGTCGTGTTGGAGGAGACCGAGCCGATGCCACCGGCCGCGGCGGCCACCGAGTCGACGAGCAGCACCCGCTGCACGCCGGGGACCTGGCCGTCGGCGTCGAGCAGTCCGGCCTCGGCGGTCACGCCGGTGACCGTGCCGACGGTGTCGAAGAAGTCGGCCAGCACCAGCGTGAAGATGATGAGCACCGCGGCGACCACGCCGACGCGGGCGAAGCCGCCGAACAGGTCGACGGCGCCGACGATCGACAGGTCGGGGGTGCCGACCAGCTGCTCGGGCAGCTTCGGCACCACGAGGCTCCAGCCCGAGGGGTTGGTGGCGCCGTCGGCGGCGGTGCGCGGACCGACGCCCGTGACGGCCTCGACGACGACGGCGAACACCGTGGCGGAGATGATCCCGATGAGGATCGCGCCCTTGACCTTGCGGGCGATCAGCACGAGCGTCAGCAGCAGGCCCACCACGAAGGTGACCGTCGGCCAGCCGGTGAGGCTGCCGCCGACGCCCAGCTCCAGGGGCGTGCCGCCGCCGGCGGGGGTGCGGACGAAGCCGGAGTCGACGAAGCCGATGAGCGCGATGAAGAGGCCGATGCCCACGCCGATGGCGGTCTTGAGCTGCGACGGCACGGCCCGGAAGACCGCGGTGCGGAAGCCGGTCAGCACGAGCACCGTGATGACGATGCCCTCGACGACCACCAGGCCCATGGCCTCGGCCCACGTCATCTGCGAGGCCACGGAGAACGTCACGAACGCGTTGAGCCCGAGGCCCGCCGCGATGGCGAAGGGGTACTTGCCGACCACGCCCATCAGCAGGGTCATCACCCCCGCCACGAGCGCTGTGGCCGCGGCGACCGCCGGCACGCCCAGGACGCGGCCGTCGACGTCGGCGGCCGTCCCGATGATGAGGGGGTTCAGGACGACGATGTACGCCATCGTGAAGAAGGTGGCGAAGCCACCGCGGACCTCCCGCCCGACCGTCGACCCGCGGGCCGAGATCGAGAAGTACCTGTCGAGACCGCCCAGGCGTCCCGGACCGGGAGAGCGCCCCTCGCGGGCGCTGGTGGGCGTGGGTGCTGCATCTGCCACGTGGGGCGATTCTGCCGTGCTCAGGCGACTGCCAGCGACACGCGTCCGGCGAGGCGGACGGTCGTCGCGGTGTGTCACAGCCGTGTGTCACAGCGCAGTCGCGGGGTAGTGCCGCGCTAGCGGGTCGAGCGCGACGGCCCGGTCCGCCGACTCCCCCGAGGAGCCCGCTCGTGTCCCAGCCCCCCCAGCAGCAGTCCGTGCCCGGAACCACCTCCGCCATGGACCCCACCCCTGACCACGGCGAGACCAGCTACCGCGGCAGCGGGCGCCTGGCCGGCAAGAAGGCCGTCGTCACCGGCGGCGACAGCGGCATCGGCCGCGCCGTGGCCATCGCCTACGCCCGCGAGGGGGCCGACGTGCTGGTCTCCTACCTGAGCGAGCACGAGGACGCCGCCGAGACCCGGCGCTGGGTGGAGGAGGCGGGTCAGCGGTGCGTGCTGGTCCCGGGAGACCTGGGCGACCCAGCGCACTGCCGCGCCGTCATCGCGAAGGCCGTCGAGGAGTTCGGGCGCGTCGACGTGCTGGTGAGCAACGCGGCGTTCCAGATGAGCCGCGACTCCCTGGAGGAGACGCCGGACGAGGAGTGGGACCGCACCATCGCCACCAACCTCTCGGCGTTCTTCCACCTCACCAAGGCGGCGCTGCCGCACATGGGGCCGGGCTCGTCGATCATCGGCTCGTCCAGCGTGAACTCCGACAGCCCCTCGCCGCAGCTGCTGCCGTACGCGGCCACCAAGTCGGCGATCGCGAACATGACGGCGTCGATGGCGCAGCTGCTGGGTGACCGCGGGATCCGGGCCAACTCCGTGGCACCTGGCCCGATCTGGACGCCGCTCATCCCGTCGACCATGCCCACCGAGAAGGTGGAGCACTTCGGAGAGGAGACCCCGCTGGGCCGGGTCGGGCAGCCGGCGGAGCTCGCGCCCGTCTACGTGCTGCTCGCCTCGGACGAGGGCAGCTACATCAGCGGCGCTCGCATCGCGGTCACCGGAGGCCGCCCGATCCTCTGACGTCCCCCGGTGCGAACCGCAGCCGAGCGCCTGGTTGCGGTTCGCAGGGGTCCGGGAACCGCGACCGAGCGCCCGGTTGCGGTGGAGGTCAGCGGGTGGAGGCGAGCACCCGGGCGGCCTCGCGCTCCGCGTCGGCGTTCTTCTGCAGGTCGCGGGAGCCCGCGAGCTTCGCCGCGATGTGCTCGCCCACGGTCATCGGCGGGTAGAGCGGCACCTCGCCGTCCTCGACCGTCCCGGGCAGGGCGGTGATGACGGCGTCGACGTCGCCGTCGTGGAAGAACGCCGCCGAGCGCCGCCGCTCGATGGTGCCGTCGACGATCGGCGGCTTCACCCGGTGCAGCGTCGACATCCACCGCTCGTTCGTCCAGCGGGCCATGACGTCGCCGAGGTTGACGAGCAGCGCGCCGTCGGCGGGCATCACGTCGTGCCAGGCGCCGTCGGCGCCGAGCACCTGCAGGCCGGGCACCTGGTCGGCCCACAGCACGGTCACGATGCCGTAGTCGGTGTGCTCGCCCATGCCGGTGAGGTCGCCGTCGAGGTCGACCGTGCCCGGCGGCAGCGCGTAGTTGTTCATGCGGAGCACGTCGAGGCTGTGGCCGGTGACGCCGCGGAACCACCCCGGCTCGAGGCCGAGGGCGTCGGCGAAGACGTCGGTGAGGGTTCGGGCGACGCGGCCGGCCTCGGCCTCCCAGGCCTGGACGCGCTCCCGGAAGCCCGGCACGAGGTCCTCGCCGGGCCACAGGTCCTCGGGGTAGTGGGCGGGGTCGAGCGGCACGGGCGCGTCCGGGTAGTCGCTGACCGCGGCGCCCGTGTTGAACGCCTCGAAGAAGTCGTTCATGCGGCTGGCGGCCTCGACCCCGAGCGAGAGCGACAGGTTCTCGCTCTTGGGCGGGGTGTACCCGCGGTTGACGCCTTTCGGTGCGCGCAGCCGCTTCTTGGTCTCCAGCGGCAGTCCGAAGAAGTCGTCGACCGCGCTCGCCAGCCCCGCCGCGGTCTGCTCGGGCACCCCGTGGCCGACCACCTGCACGAAGCCGACGGTGCGGCAGGCGGCGTCCATGGCGGTGGCGGTGGCGGCGCGCGCCTCCGCCGTTCCTCGAGCGACGTAGGAGGAGATGTCGACGACGGGCACCTCGAAGGCTGCACTCATGCTCCTGACCGTAAGTGCTGCTTACGGCCCGTGGGTGACGCCGGTGTTACGGCTTCCTCGCGGCGGTGACGACGGCGAGGGCCTCCACCGGCTGGACGCTGCCGCCGGGGCCGGGGCGCAGCACCCAGCGGTGCGGGACGTCGCCCTCGTGGTGCAGCGAGTCGCCCGCGCCGAGGTCGGTGCTCGTGCCGTCTACGAACTCGACGGCCAGGGCACCGCGCAGCACGTGCACGAACACCTCGCCCGGCTGGGAGAACCAGTCCTGCTCGGCGTCGCCGGGGTCGATGACGTAGTGGTGCGCCTCCAGCAGCACGCCCTCCCCCGTGCGCGTCAGCAGCCGGGAGCGCTGGGGCGGGCGACCCTCGTCGTCGTCGTCGCTGACCCGGTAGCGGGGGCCCTCGCCCGCGCGCGTGGTGCGGCGGGCCTCTCCGGTGAGCGGCAGGAGGTCGTTGGCGGCGCAGCCGAGCGCCGAGGCGAGCCGGTAGAGCACCGGGATGCTCACCGACGAACGGCCGCCCTCGAGCTGGCTGACGAACGGTCCCGACACCTGCGCGCGGCGGGCGAGCTCGGCCACCGAGAGCCCCGCGGCCGTGCGCCGGGCGCGCACGGCAGCTCCGACCAGCGCGCCGGGGTCGTCCGCGAGCGGCTCCGGCTGCGACGGCTCCGTCACGACCTGTCCGGCTGCGGAGCCCCGTCGGGCGCGCGCATCACCGCGAACCGGGCGCCGTGCGGGTCGGTGAGCACCGCCATGCGGCCGAACGGGGTGTCCTCCGGCGGGCTCGTCACGCTCCCGCCGGCGCCGGTGGCGGCCGCCACGGCGGCGTCGGCGTCGGGCACGAGGAAGTAGACGAGCCAGCCCGGTTCCGGCGCGCCGAACAGCGGCCCGGCGCCGCCGCACGGGACCTGCTCGTCGGCCAGGCGCAGCGTGGTGTAGCCGCCGGGGGCTCCGTCGAAGGTGTCCGCCTCGAGGCCGAACACCGCCCGCAGGAAGGCGCGCGAGGCGTCGGGATCGGCGGAGCGCAGGTCCTCCCAGACCACGGCGCCAGGCTCGTTGACCACGCCCGCGCCGATCAGCGCCCCCGCCTGCCACGCACCCGTGACGGCACCGGAGGGGTCGGCCACGAAGAGCACGTGGCCCTGCGGGCCCATGGCCTCGGGCCCGGCCACCACCCGGCCCCCCGCGTCGACGGCCGCGCGGGCGGTGGCCGCCGCGTCGTCGGTGGCGAGGTAGACCGTCCAGCCGCCCGGCTGGGCGTCGTTCACGGGCCCGAGCCCCGCTGCCACCTCACCGTCCACGACGACGTGCGCGTAGGCCCCGGGCCCGTCACCGCGCAGGCGGAACTCCCACCCGAGCACGGCGGCGTAGAAGTCGCGCGCCGCGGCGGGGTCGGGCGAGGCGAGATCGGTCCAGCACGGCAGGCCCGCGGGCCACGGACGGGAGCGGCGGCTCATGCCCCGATCCCAGCACCCGCCACCGACACCCGTCGAGACCCGGCGGCGCCGGACGGGGTCAGGGCAGGCGGGCGGAGACGGCCTCGCCGTGGGCGGGGAGGTCCTCCGCGCCCGCGAGGGCCAGCACGTGCGGTGCGACGTCGGCCAGCGCCTGCTGGGAGTACTCGACCACGTGGATGCCGCGCAGGAACGTCGCGACGCTCAGCCCGGCGGTGTGCGAGCAGGTGCCGCCGGTGGGCAGCACGTGGTTGGAGCCGGCGCAGTAGTCGCCCAGCGACACCGGGGCGTACGGCCCCACGAAGACGGCGCCGGCGTTGCGCACGCGCGCGGCCACGGCGGCGGCGTCCCGGGTCTGGATCTCCAGGTGCTCGCTGCCGTACGCGTCGACGACGGCGAGACCCGCCTCGACGTCGTCGACCAGCACCACGAGGGACTGCGGTCCGGCGAGCGCGACGGCGATGCGCGCGCCGTGGCGCGTCGCCGGGACGCGGCGGGCGAGGGCGGCGTCGACCGCGTCGGCCAGGTCCGCGCTGTCGGTGACGAGCACCGCGGCGGAGGCCTCGCCGTGCTCGGCCTGGCTGACGAGGTCGGCGGCGACGTGCTCGGGGTCGGCGGTGTCGTCGGCGAGCACGGCCACCTCGGACGGGCCGGCCTCGGCGTCGGTGCCGATGACGCCGCGCAGCAGGCGCTTGGCGGCGGTGACGTAGATGTTGCCGGGGCCCGTGACCAGGTCGACCGGGGGGCAGCTCTGCGAGCCGTCGGCCTCGCGGGCGCCGAGGGCGAACATCGCGATGGCCTGCGCCCCGCCGACGGCGTAGACCTCCTCCACGCCGAGCAGGGCGCACGCGGCGAGGATGGTCGGGTCGGGCAGGGCGGCGTCGGGCCCGTCGCCGCGGCGCGGCGGGGTGGCGACCGCGAGGCTCTCCACGCCGGCCTCCTGCGCCGGGACGACGTTCATCACCACGCTGCTGGGCAGCGGGGCGACGCCGGCGGGCACGTAGAGGCCCACGCGCTGCACGGGCACGAAGCGCTCGGTGACGGTGCCGCCCTCGACCACCTGCGTCACGACGTCGGTGCGGCGCTGGTCGGCGTGGACGAGGCGGCTGCGCCGGATCGACTCCTCGAGCGCTGCGCGGACGGCGGGGTCGAGGGACTCCAGCGCCTCGCTCAGCGCCGCCGCCGGGACCCGGAGGTCGTCGACGCGGACGCCGTCGAACCTCTCGCCGAGCGCACGGACGGCGTCGGCGCCTCCCTCGCGGACCTGGTCGACCACGGGCCGGACGACGGCGAGAGCCGCCTCGACGTCCACCTCGGCCCGCGGCATGCGGCTGCGGAGCTCGCGCGCGTCGACGTGCTGCCCGCGCAGGTCCAGGCGTCGCATCGTCACGGGGGCGCTCGTCGTGCTGCTCACAGGGGGCAAGCCTACGGGCGCCCCCGACCTCTCCCCGTGATCATGGGAGTTGCGCACACGACCGCCCGTGATCATGGGCGTTGTGCGCACTCACGCACTCGCAGTGTCAGGACGAAGCGGAGCATCAGGGCCTGGCAGTGCGCCGGTCGCACGCCCAGGTGCCGGTGACGACGACGAGCGCGGCCACCAGCGACGTCCCTCCCGCCGCGGCCGCAGCGAGGCCGGCGACCCACAGGGGCTCCCCCGCGGCGTTGCAGGCGTCGTTCTGCTCCTGCTCCTCGGGACTCAGGGGACCGTCGAGGTAGTGCCACTCGACACCCGCGTGACTCTCGACGGCACGACCGCAGACGGTGTTTCCAGCGTTGATCGGCACGTACCAGAGCAGGGCGACGGCGAGCAGGAGCACCAGGACGCCCCCCGCGAGCAGGGCGCTCACCAGCTGGAAGCGCCGCTCGCTCACGAGCGGGACGGTAGCGCCGCAGGTGATCTCGACTTCCATGATCGCGGAAACTGACGTACGCGAAGTCCATGATCACGGGAGTTGGCGTACGCAACCCCCCATGATCACGAGGGGGGGACGAGGGCGCTGCGCGCGGCGGAGGTGAGCGCTGCCGCCACCGCGTCGAGAGCCGGGCTGCGCAGCTTCCACTGCTGCCAGTACAGCGGCACGTCCACCGGCGCGTCGTCGAGCAGCACCAGGCGCCCGGCCTCCAGGTCGGCGGTCGCGTGCACCTGCGGCAGCAGCGCCCACCCCCAGCCCAGCCGCACCGCCTCGGAGAAGTCCACGGACGCCGGGACGTGGTGGCGCGGCGGGTCGAGCCGCTCCTCTGCGCCGGAATGGTCGGAGAGCCACGCGTCCTGCAGCTCGTCGTCGCGGTCGAAGACGACGACGGGCGCCCGCCCCAGCGCCGCCGCCGTCACACCTCCGGCGAACCACCGGTCTGCCACCTCGGGAGTCGCCACCGCCAGGTAGCGGAGCGCCCCCAGCGGCTGCACCGAGCACCCGGGCACCACCTCGGCGTCGGAGGTGATGGCGCCCACCACGGACCCGTCGCGCAGCAGTCGCGCGGTGTACGACTGGTCCTCGCGTCGCAGGTCCAGGCAGACCTCCGCCTCGGGACCAGCGAGGTGGGCGAGGGCGGGCAGCACCCACGTGGCGAGGGAGTCGGCGTTCACCGCAATGGGGAGCACCGGCGGCCGCACCCACCTCCCGTCAGCCGCAGACGCGCCGCCGTCGTCGTCAGGCGCCCCGAGGGCAGCGGACGCATCGGCGACCAGCAGCGACACCTGCCGCGCCAGCTGCAGCACCCGCTCCCCCGACGCCGTCGGGCGCACGGGCCGAGAGCGCACGAGCAGCACCCGGCCGGTGGCGGACTCCAGCGCCCGCAGCCGCTGGCTCACCGCGGAGGTGGTGATGTGCAGCTGGCGCGCTCCCGCCTCGAGCGTGCCGGCGTCGACGACGGCGGCCAGGGCCCGCAGCTGCCCGAGGTCGAGGTCCATGACTCGACGTTAAGCGCTGCTTCACCTCGTGCAGCAGATGTCGATCGACTTCACCCGAGGCCGCACCTAGCGTCACCTGCGTGATCGACGCGCACCTCCTCGCTGCGGCCTCCGGGCTCGGCCTCGGCCTGTCCCTCATCGTGGCCATCGGCGCCCAGAACGCCTTCGTGCTGCGCCAGGGCCTGCGCGGGGAGCACGTGCTGGCCGTCGTCGCGGTGTGCGCCCTGTCGGACCTCGTGCTCATCGTCGCGGGGGTCGCTGGCGCGGGGGCGGCGCTGGAGGCCTGGCCCCCGGCGCTGGTGGTCGTCAGGGTGGCCGGGGCGCTGTTCCTGAGCGGATACGCGCTGCTCGCGGCCCGCCGCGCCCTGCGCCCGTCGGACAGCGCTGCGCTGCGCACGGAGACCAGCGGCACGGGCACCGCCCTGACCTCCGCGCTCGCCACGTGCCTGGCGCTGACGTGGCTCAACCCCCACGTCTACCTCGACACGGTGGTGCTCCTCGGCTCCGTCGCCAGCACCCACGGGGACGAGCGCTGGTGGTTCGCCGCCGGCGCCGGTGCCGGCAGCGTGGTCTGGTTCACCGCCCTCGGCTTCGGCGCCCGCCTGCTGCGGCCGCTGTTCGCCAGGCCCGTCGCGTGGCGGGTGCTGGACGGGGTGATCGCCGTGGTCATGGCCGCGCTGGCCGTCACCCTGCTCCTCGGCCTCTGACGCGCAGGACGACGACAGCGGTCAGAGCCGGTCCGCGATCGCCTGCCGGAGTGCGTCGTGCTGGGGGCCGAGGGCGGTGGCCGGGTCGTGCCAGCGCTCCAGGGGGTGGATCCACACCGGGCGCCGGACCACGTCGTCCGGCTCCCAGTCGTAGCGGGGCCAGACGTGGGTGTGCAGGAACGGGCTCGCGTTCCCGAGGATCTCGATGTTGACGCGCCGGAACGCCGGGTCGGCCGCCGCGCACGCGCCCTCCACCGCTGCGGCCAAGGCCGCCGCGCTGTCCAGGTAGTCGCGCCGCGCACCGACGTCCAGGTCGGACAGCCTCGTGGCGGTCGGGTCATCGGTGAGCAGCACGCAGTAGCCGGGCAGGAACTGCGCGTCGCCCATGGCGGCGAAGGCCCCGGGCAGCCGCGCGAAGACCCTGGGGTTCTCGCCCCTCAGCGCTGATCCGACCCGGTCCTCGCGCCAGCCCTCCACGCGTCGATCCAACCAGCGCCGGCCGCCGCAGCCGCCACCTGGTCAGCGCCGCCGCACCTCGCGGGCCACGAGGTGCACGAGGTAGGCGCCGCCGAGGGAGACCGTCACCACGCCGGCAGGCAGCGGCACCGGCAGCAGGTGCTGGGCCACCACGTCGGAGGCGAGCAGCAGCAGTGACCCCACCGCCCCGGACAGCAGCAGCGGCTGGTGGGGCGTGCGCGCCAGCCGTCGCGCGACGTGCGGCGAGACCAGCGCCACGAACGCCACCGGCCCGACCACGGCGGTGGCCACGCACACGAGCAGCACGCCGAGCACCAGCGCCACCGCCCGCACGCGCGCCACGCGCACGCCGGTGGCGGCGGCCACGTCGTCGCCGAGGTCCAGCTGCCGCAGCGATCGAGCCAGCGCCAGCGCCCCCAGCACCAGCACCGCCACGAGCACCCCGGCGGGCAGGGCCTGCACCGCGGTGACGCCGTTGAGCGACCCAGCGCCCCACGCGGAGGCGAACATCGCCACGTCGAGCTCCACCTGCAGCAGCAGCCACGTGTTCACCGACGCCAGCAGCGCCGAGACCCCGATGCCGACCACCACCAGTCGCAGCCCGCCGACCGCTCCCCCGCTGGCCAGCAGCCACACCGCCAGCGCCGCGGCCAGCCCGCCGGCCACCGCGCTCGCCGTGAGCACCGTCCAGCTCCCGGCTCCGAGCACGAGCGCCACGAGCACGCCGGTGAACGCCCCGTGCGCGAGCCCGACCACGTCGGGGCTGGCCAGCGGGTTGCGCGTCACGGTCTGGAACAGCGCCCCCGACACGGCCAGCCCGAACCCGAGCACCACCGCCGCCAGCGCCCGCGGCAGCCTCCACTGCACCACCACCACGTGCCCGAGGCCGTCACCCGCCAGCGCCCGCAGGACCTCCCCCGGGGTGAGCCGGAACTGCCCCAGCCCCAGGCTCGCCACCACCAGGACCAGGACGACGACGACGAGCGCCGCGCCCACCGCCGCCTCCCGCGAGCGCCGGCGCCGAGGCCGGACCGCGGCAGCGACACGCCCAGCGAGAGCGGTCACCGGGTGCTCCGCCGCACGACGGCGATGAGCAGCGGTGCGCCGACCACTCCGATCACCACGCCCACCGGCACCTCGGCGGGGGTGATGACCACGCGGCCGAGCACGTCGGACAGGAGCACGAGCACCGGTCCGAGCAGCAGGCACGTCGGCAGGAGCCGGCCGAGCGCCGGACCCACGAGCCACCGGGCCACGCGCGGCGCCACGAGCCCGACGAACACCAGCGGCCCGGCCACCGCGGTGGCAGCACCGGCGAGCAGCGTCACCGCGGCCACGACGGCCAGGCGCAGGGGCGCGACCCGCACCCCCTGGGAGCGTGCGAGGTCGTCGCCGAGGGAGAGCGCGTCGAGCCCGCGAGCGCACACGGCGGCGACCACCAGGCCCGCGACCACGAACGGCAGCGCCGGCCCCAGCACGTCCCAGCCGCGGCCGAGCACGGAGCCGGCGTGCCAGCTGCGCATCGCGTCGAAGGCGTCGGGGTCGCTGAGCACGAGCCCGGTCGTGATGCCGGACAGCGCCGCTCCGAGCGCCACCCCCGCGAGCACCAGCCGCAGCGGGTCTCCTCCTCGGCTCCCACGGCCGGCGCCACCTGCCGACCCCACGCCGCCGACCACCACCACCGCCGTGCTGAGCACCAGCGCTCCCGCGAGGGCGAGCCACAGCACCGACCACGGGTCGTGCAGGCCGAGCAGCGCCACCCCGAGCGCGACGGCGAACGCGGCGCCCGCGTTGACGCCCAGCAGCCCCGGGTCGGCCAGGGGGTTGCGCGTGAGGGCCTGCACGAGCGCGCCGGCCACCGCGAGCGCGGCGCCGGCGAGCACGGCGGCGGCCGTCCGGGGCAGCCGCAGCCCCATGACGTACTGAGCGTCCGCGCCGCCCCGCCCGGCCAGCGCGTCCAGCACCACCGCCGGCGCCAGCGGCTTGGCGCCCACCGCCAGCGACAGCACCACGGCAGCTCCCAGCGCGGCGAGCCCCGCCAGCAGGACCACGAGCAGCGGCGCACGTCGTCGTCGTCCGCGGTCAGCCCCGGGCGACGACGGCGCAGCGGCCTCCGACGAGCGGACGGGCATCAGGAGCCGGCGCTGAGGATCCTGTCGAGGTCGTCGAGGACCTTCTGGCCCCCCAGCGGCCCCACACCGGAGATCCACCAGCTGGTGTCGACGGGCACCACGCGCGGGAAGTCCGCGGCGTTCGCGGTGATGGCCGCGGGGATGGCGGCCGGGTCGGCCGGGTCAGAGGCGGTGACCAGCACGAGGTCGGCCTTCGCCTGGGTGATCTGCTCCGGGGAGATGTCCGTCTGGATGGTCTGCGCCCACTCGCGCTGCGGGATCGTCAGCCCGACGCACTCGATGGTGCTGCCCGCGAAGGAGGTCGGGCTGTAGAGGCTGAGCGTGGTCTCGTCACGCGGGCGGACGAGCTGCGCGGTCATGCCGTCGGTGGGGTGCGCGGCGCGGACCTGCTCGCAGCGGTCGGTGTACTCCGCCAGCGCAGCGGTGGCGGCGTCCGGCTCGCCCAGGGCCTCGCCGACCAGACGGACGCTGTCCTGCCAGGGGTCGGTCTGGGACTTCTGGAAGACGGTCGGGGCGATCTGCGACAGCTGGTCGTACAGCTTCGAGTGCCGCGCCTCGGTGCCGAGGATGAGGTCCGGCGCGAGCGCGGCGATGGCCTCGAGGTCGGGCTCGCTCACGGTGCCGACGGGCTCCACGCGGCCTCCGACGCCCAGGTAGGCGGGCACACCGGCGGTGGCGCTGACGACGGCCGCGCCGACGGGCACCACGTCGAGCGCCACGGCGGTGTCGAGCTGCACGGGCTCGAGCACCACGACGCGCTGCGGGTGGTCGGGCACCTCGGTGGTGCCGCGGGCGTGCGTCACGGCACGGACGCCGGACTCGCTCACGGCAGGTGCGGCCTCGGATGCCGACCCGGCGCTCGACGAGCTGGCACCTGCGGCAGAGCAGCCCGCCAGGAGGGTCGCGGAGAGGAGCGCGGCCGCGAGGGCAGCCGGGCGGAGGAGGGCAGGGGTGGTCACAGCAGTCTCCCAGGAGTTAGGTGAGGCACGCCTAACCTAGGGGTGATCCACGATCGACCGCAAAGCGCCCCGTCAGCGCTCCACGGGAGGGGTTCGCAGGCCTCGCTCCACGTGCAGCGAGCGGTAGACCCCGGTGCGCAGCTCCACCTCGTACTCGAGCGCCAGGGGCATCGCCAGGTCGCGTGCGACCGCCACCTCGGCGTCGACGTCGTACGGCACCCGCACGAACTGGTAGGCGAAGGGCGCGGCCTCCGCGGAGCCCAGCTCGCCCTCCAGCAGGAGGTAGCTGAGCTGCGGGTCCTCGTCGAGGGGGTTGCCCGCCGAGCCGCAGTTGATGAGCGTCCGCCCGTCGATGACCTCGCTGTACGCGTGGTGGAGGTCGCCGTAGACGGCGACGTCGGGGGTGGGGCTCGGTCCGTCGCGCTCGGTCAGCGGCGTGGCCGCGAAGAAGGAGTCGAACTCCTCCTTGCTGTGGTGCCGCCAGATCCGCGTGAACGGGCTGTCGGTGGAGGCGTGCACGAACCGCACCTGCCGCCCCGACAGCAGCAGGTGGTGAGCGACGGGCAGGGAGCGCATCCAGGCGCGGTCGTCGTCGGTCAGCTCCGCGCGCCACCACTGCATGCCGGGGTGCGTCATGCGGCGGGACAGGTCCGAGAGCACGACCTCCCAGTTGCCCATCACCGTCACCGAACAGCGCTCCCGCGTGAGCGCCACGCACTCCGAGCCGCGCGGCCCCTTGCCGGCGACGTCACCGAGGTTGAGGACGACGTCGGCGCCGCGGCGCTCGGCGTCCTCGAGCACCGCGCGGTAGGCGGTGAGGTTGCCGTGGACGTCCGAGACGACGGCGATGCGCACCACGCCCCCACCTTCTCGCACGCCCCGCGGCGCTGCCGCCCCGGCTCGAGCTCTACGCCGCCGACGGCGCCGACGCCGGCACTGAGCACGCGACGCGCGAGCAGCGCGCCCTCACCTTCCTGGCCGGCACCGAGTGCCGCGTCCCGGCCGTTCTGACCTTCGAGCCCGACCCGTCGGTCAAGGGGGCGGCCGTACCTCCTCGTGGAGGTCGTCCCCGGTCGCTCGCTCTGGTCCGCTTGCGCGTCAGCTGAGGACGACGGTGAGGTGCGGGTCCTCGACGGGGGCTGGCAGGTCGGCGACGCCCGCTTCGACGTGGCGTGGACCTGCACGCTCCTCGAGCGCAGCGGCTACGACGCCCCGAGCTCGGCCTCCAGCGACGAGCACGGCCGCCAGGGTGGTGCGCCGCTGCGCGCCCTCACCGGGCTCGACGTGCCGCTGACCCCGTGAACGGGGGGGCACCTCCCCGACCAGGGCGCGGTGCCCCCCCCCCCCCCGCTCCGGTGTCAGCGGTTCGAGACGTCCCGCACGTCAGCGAGGATCCAGCCCCCGCTGCTGGTGGGGGGCGCGGTGGCGGACACCGGGCTGTTGGCGCTGCTCGTCACGCCACCGCCGCTCAGCCCGGGCACCGCCAGGGGCGTGAAGCGCATGCTCAGGCTGGAGAGCGACACCGAGCCCCCGTAGACCGACCCGCGCAGAGGGGTGGTCGCGGCCCCGACGGGGTTGGAGCCGCTCACCGCGCAGGGGGTGTAGAGGAACCAGCGCACGTCCTTGAGGTTGCGCAGGCCCGAGGGCACGAGCGAACCCGTCCCGGAGCAGGAGGGGAACGCGGAGGCGCTCACCGCGGGGCTGTCCGAGGGGACGATCCAGTAGAGGTCTCGGTCGTGACCGGCCGCGGAGCTCGCGATGCCGCTCGCGTTCTGGTTGGTGATGCCGGCGTCGGAGATGACCGCCAGGTCGTTGAGCAGGGTCAGCGTGTCCGACCCCCGCAGCAGGGCCTTGTTGCCGCCGTCCAGCTGCAGGGGCTGGGAGCAGTCGCGGACCACCACGGCCAGCGGCGCAGCGGCCCACGCCGCGCCTTCCGCGGTGGCGGGCTGCACGGCGCGCGCCAGGTGGTCGAAAGCGGCGGTGCACGAGCCGGCGCCGGAGAAGACCTCGACCTGCCAACCGGCAGCTCGCCAGGCGTCCAGGGGGTCGCGGCCGCCGACGGGGCGCGAGGGCAGCGTCGGGAACGCCAGTCGCGGCGGGGCCGCCACTGCGGTGGGCAGGGCGGTGGTGGGGACGCCTGCGGGGTTGTGCGGTCGCTCGGGGAGCACGGGAGCGCTGGTGGCGGGAGCGTTCGCGCCGCACGCAGCGCCGGTGCGGCTGGCGGGCGGGGAGGTGGTGCCGCGCACGGTCACCCGGCTGGAGATGCAGCCCGCAGCGACTGCGTCACCACCCACCACGGCGCCCGGGTTCTGCGGGTCGGGCAGGGACCCCCGCGTGGACACGGCGTCCATCCCGACCGAGCCCTGGTCGAGCAAGATGCCGAGGGCGCCGTAGGTGCTGCCACCGACGGCAGGTCGGTTGGTCATGGTGATGGTGCTGGCGGTGGACAGCACGCTGCCGCCCACCGAGGCGTCGCTGACGCGCACGGCGCCGTTGGTGTAGACGTTCCCGCCGACCCTCGCGGAGCTGTTCGTGAGGCGGACGGCCGGTGCGCCGGCGTCCGTGCTGGTCGACGCGGCGAAGACGTCGCCGCGCACGGTGGCGTCCTGCACCGCGACCCGCCCCGCTGACCAGACGGCGGACACCGTGCAGCGGTTGGGCAGGGTGATGTCGCTCTGCGACAGGACGGTCCCCTCCACGGAGGCGCTGCTCAGGCAGGAGACGCCACCGGAGTCTGCGTAGACGTCACCGTCCTCGGCGCCCGGGGCGCTCGCGGCGACCTCCAGGAGGTTCTGCGCGGTGACCCCGCGCTGGCCGAAGAGCGCCAGGGCGGTGGTGCCGGCTCCTCCAGCGCCTCCTGACGACGCCGCCGGCGGCGCCCCGGCCGCTGGCGCGGTGAGCACCGCCTGCAGCCGACGGACGTCTCCCGCGGTGACCCCCTGGCTGCCGCCGGTGGCGGCGCGTCCGGTGGACACGAGCAGCGCCGCACCGGCACCGACGCCGCCCAGCGCACCTGCGGGCGCGGGGCACGCCGGTGCACCGGCGACGCCCGCGCCGTAGGCCACCTGCACGCTGAAGACCGGCGGTGCGGAGGACGAGTAGGTGCAGAGCAGGGGGCCGCCCACCGGGGCCGCCACGATCGCGGCCTGCGCTGCGGCGAGGCCGGCCTCGGCGGCGGCCTGCGACTGCACCGATGCGCGCAAGCTCGTGGCGCTGCCGATCGAGCTCAGGGAGGTGGCGGTCACTCCAGCGACGAGCAGCGCGCCCACCACCACCAGGGCGACGACGACGGGCAGCGCCATCCCGGAGTCGCCGCGCGCGGGCGCCCAGCGCTCGGAGCGCCGCGGGCAGCGTCGACGGGCTGCAGCGACGGGGGAAGGGTGACGGAGGTGGCGCGCCACGACTTCGACGAAGGACGCGCGGGGGAAGGGGGTCACAGGTGCTGACCGCTCCTCGGGAGAAGCGCGCACCCAGGGGTTGCAGGTCGGCGCGACGTCGACGACGTCAGTCGGCGACGAGAGCACTTCGGCATGTGGGGCCCAGGACTTGAGCCTCCCGTCCGTCGGCGCTCCCCGACCGGCTGAGGACGAGGCGCGGCTACCTCCGGGAGACGCCCGCCTCGTCGGCGTTCGTGGTGAGCACGCAGAACTCGTTGCCCTCGGGGTCGGCGAGCACCGCCCACCCGGCGTCGGGAGTGCGGAGGTCGTCGAGGAGGGTCGCCCCCAGACCCAGGAGGCGGTCGACCTCCTCGTCGCGGCTGCGGTCGACGGGACGCAGGCACAGGTGCATGCGGTTCTTCACCGTCTTCGGCTCGGGCACCCGCAAGAAGATGAGGCTCCGCCCGGCCGGACCCACGAGGCCGGCTTCGTCGTCACCGCCGTCCTCGTCAGGCTCGTAGTCGTCGAGCACCTGGGCCCACCAGGCCACCTGGGCCTGCGGGTCGCGGGAGTCGATGCAGGAGTTCGCCGTGCGGGAGACCACAGGAGGCATGCTGGCACCGCCGGGACCGACAGGCGCCCCGGGCGCCTCCGCTGGTGGTCGACTCGGTGTTCGCCTCCCGCACGGAGGTCGACGCCTCCTGGGACCACCGGACCCGGCTCGAGGTGGCACCCGACCGGTGGTGACCAGCGGCCGCGGCCGGTTCAGCCGCGCGGGTCGGCCTCGGCGAGCTGCTTGACGCGTGTCAGCGCGTCGTCCCAGGCGCCGACCATGGCGTCGTAGTGCTCCTCCCCCACGGGCGCTGACACGGCGAGGTGCGTGCCGGCGTCCACCGCCTCCAGGCGGTAGGACTCGTGGGTCCCGCGGTACTCGCGGGCGGCGTCGCTGTCGGTGTCGACACGGCCCTGCGAGACGAAGCCGTCGTACTCGACGTCGAGCAGCTCGTGAGGGCGGCCCACGACGATGCGACCGAGCATGCCGCCGCCCTCGGGACCGAGGAAGCGGACGGTGCTGCCCTCCCGCCAGTCGGTGTCGGCGTAGGAGCCCTCCGCGAAGACGGAGGTCCACTCCCGGTAGGTGGCGTCGCCGAACAGCACCTCCCACACGCGCTGCGGCGGGGCGGCGATGTCGATGGTCTTGTCGATCGGTCGGGCGGTCATGGCGGGTCTCCCTCGTCGTGCCGGTGGTGGTGGAGTGACCGCCCGACCCGCCAGGACTCATCGCGCCAGGGGGCAGACAGACCGGAACTGCAGTGCTCGACTCGCCGCATGCCCGCGCTGGCGTCCTTCGACGGGGCCGCACGCATCGCCGCGCTCGACGCGCAGCGCGCGGAGCCCGGGCTCGACTGGGCGCAGCTGGCGGACGAGCTGTGGGACCAGTCGCACGACCTCAACCTCGGGCTGGCTGACGACTGCCTGTGCTCCGGCGCTCTCGTGCGGACGGCGAGGCGCGGCACCATGACCTGCCAGTACGCGCTCGTGCTCCTGCGCTGGATCGGGCGCACCCCGGAGGAGTTCCTCGTCGGACCCGCCGTCGACGTCGGCACCACCGCTCTGCCGGTGGCGGGTCCGGGCCACCGTCTGCGCTTCGACCTGCCGCTCCTGCACGGGGCGCTCGACCAGCGTCGCCGCGAGCGCGGTCTGACGTGGACCGCCCTGGCGGAGGAGCTGAGATGCACTCCGTCGCGGCTGACCGACCTCCGGCGGGCGCGCCTGGCGGACGCGGAGCTGGTGCTGCGGGTCACGCAGTGGCTGGGCCGCCCCGCCGCGGCTTTCGTCGTCCTGGCGCGGTGGTGAGGGTCAGCGCTCGCGCTCGAGCTGTGCGACGTCCTCCGGTGACAGCCCGACCTCCGCCACCGCCACGTTCTCCTCCAGGTGCGCGAGGCTCGAGGTGCCGGGGATGAGCAGCACGTTGGGCCGGTGGGCCAGCAGCCAGGCCAGACCGACCTGCGCCGGGGTGGCGCCGGTGCGGGCGGCGACGGCGAGCACCGCGGGGTCCTCCACCACCTTCGGCGTGCCAGGGAAGGCCGAGCCGAGCGGGAAGTAGGGCACGTACGCGACACCCGCCTCGTGGCAGAGGTCCAGCACGTCGGCGTCGGACTGGTCCAGCAGGCTGAAGGCGTTCTGCACGCACACGATCCCGGCCTGGTCGACGGCCTGCTGGACCTGCGCGCGCGTGGCGGTGGAGATGCCGACGCCAGCGATCTTGCCCTCGTCGCGCAGCGCGACCATCTCGCCCAGCTGGTCCTCGAGCGCCACGGGCTGCTCGTCGTGCTCGTCGCCGTGCCCCTGACCGTCGTGCAGGCGCAGGTTCACCGCGCCGAGCTGCTCCACCCCCAGCGAGCGGAGGTTCTCCTCGACGGCCGAGCGCAGCTGCTCGGGTCGCTGCGCGGGCAGCCAGCCACCGTCGGCGTCGCGGGTCGCACCGACCTTGGAGACCAGCACGAGGTGGTCGGGGTACGGGTGCAGCGCCGCGCGGATGAGCTCGTTGGCGACGTCGGGCCCGTAGAACTGCGCGGTGTCGATGTGGTCGACGCCCAGCTCGACGGCCCGCCGCAGCACCGCGATCGCCGCGTCGCGGTCGCGCGGAGGACCCATGACGCCTGGACCGGGGAGCTGCATCGCCCCGAACCCGACGCGGTGCACCGACAGGTTGCCCAGAGCAAAGGTGTCCACGGGCGTCACGCTAGCCACGCCCCGCAGAGCTCACCCGTTGGAGGACGCCTCGACGTGCCGTCGCTCGACCTCTCGCACCAGGGTCGACACGCAGTCCTCGACGCCGCGCTCGCTGGTGTCGAGGACGACGTCGGGGGCGAGCCGCCGCAGCTCGTCCGGCCACCTCTCGTAGACGCCGGTGAGGAAGCCGAGCTCCTTCGAGAGGCCGCGGGTCGGGTCGGCCCGGGCGCGCTCGTAGGCGACGTCCAGCGTGGTCGTCACCCCGACCGTCAGCACGGCGGTGCCGGCGGGCGCCTGGCGGACGACGCTCGCCACCTCCGCCGCCGAGCCGCTCCCCTCGGCGACGACGCACGTGGTCCCCGAGCGGAGCCACAGACCCGTGACGGTCTCGAAGATCCGGTGCGCGACGTCCCAGCCGGGCAGCGTCGGCAGCGCCATCGCGGCGAGCGCGTCGAGCTCGACGACGGCGACGACCTCCCCCTGCGCGCGCAGCCGCTCCGCCAGAGCAGGCGCCAGGGTGCTCTTGCCCGAGGCCTGCGGACCCGCGATGACGACGAGGACGCTCACCCGTCGATCATCCTCGGCCGCAGCACCAGCACGCGGTCGGCTCCGCGCTGGAACCTGTAGTCGGTCGGCCTGAGCTCAGCGGTGACGGCCTCAGCGGCCAGCTGCTCGAGCAGCGCCCCCAGACCGGCGTGCTCTCCCCCTCCCCCGACGACGACGAGCGGGAACACGCGCACCTCGCGGCGCGCGACGCGCACGAGCTCCCGCAGGGCCGCGAGGTGGAAGGCGTCGTCGAGGCGGTCGGCGTAGGTGAAGAGCAGGTGGGAGCACAGCACCAGGTCGACGGCGCCGTCGGCGAACGGCAGCCGCGGCAGGGACGCCTGCACGTAGTGGTCCGGCTCCGACGAGGCGTGGGCCGCGAACGCGGCCGCGGCACGGAGGCGCTCGGCGAGGTGGTCCTCCGGGGTGGGGAAGAAGGTCCACGCGAAGTCGGCGGCGCGCTCGCGCGCCCAGGCCGAGCCGCGCTCCGCCTCGGCCGCCGCGTGCTCGCCGAGCGCCCGCAGCGCTCGACCGCGCTCCGCGGCGGGCCCTGCCGGTGGGTAGGTGGGGTCGACGGCGACGACGTCGACGCCGGCCCGGCGGGCCTCGGCCGTGAAGGAGGCCGCTCCGCCGGGGCAGTCGAGGACGCTGCCCGCGAGGTCGGCGTCGGCGAGGTCGAACATCGCGCGGTACTCGGCGAGGGACCGGGCGCTGACGAGCACGTCGCCGAAGCCGGACGAGCCCTGCTGGGGTGGTTCGGGTGTGGTCACGGGAGGTGCTCCGAGGTCGGACCGGCCTGGAGGACCGCACGCGTGCGTCCGTCAGCCGGTGGGGGCTGAGGGACTGCGAGGCGCTGGTGCGCTGCGGAGTGCCCGCCCTACGAGGGCGGCCACCACAGGCGGCGTGCAGCGCTGATCACGACGGCGACGCTACACCCGGCGCGGGCCGGGCCAGCCGCTGCCGGAGGAGGTCAGGGCAGCTGCAGGTAGAGCTTGCGCAGCGGCTCGTGCACGGTCCAGGTGGTGCGGTCACCGGCGTGCAGGTGCACCACGGATCCGGCAGCCAGCTCGAGCACCTCGTCGTCGTCCCCGTCGACCGCGACGGTGACGGTGGCGCGACCGGCCAGGACGACGAAGACCTCCTCGGCCTCCGTGTCGCGTGCTGAGCCCGGCGTCATCTCCCACAGACCCACCTCGACGCCCTCCGGTCCGGCGAGCTCGAGGTACCGCGCGGTGGGGGCGCCGGCGATGACCGCCTCTCCCGCCGGGAGCGGCTCGGGCAGGTCAGCGCTGAGCGCGTCGGCGCACAGCAGCCTGCGGGGCGCCCTCACGAGTCGAACCCCAGGCCGGCGGCGTCCAGCGCCTTGAGGAACAGGTTGCGCCGGCCCTGGTGGTGGTCGGCGCTGTCCAGGGAGGCCTTCGTCAGCGCCACCCCCACCGCCGTCGCCGGCTCCGGGGGGAACGGCAGCGGCTTGCGCCGCACCAGCTCCAGCTCGGTGCGCTCCGTCGGCACCCCGGCCAGCAGGTCCAGCAGCACCTCCGCGGCGAAGCGCGTGGCCCCCACCCCCAGACCGGTGAACCCGCGCGCGTAGGCCAGGTCACCCCTGCGCGCGGTGCCGTAGTAGGCGGCGAAGCGGGTGCAGGTGTCGATCGCCCCGGCCCAGCGGTGGCTGAAGCGCACGTCCTCCAGCTGCGGGAACATCGTGAAGAAGTGGCTGGCGAGGCGCTCGTAGGTCTCGGGACGGTCCTCGTAGCGCGAGTCGACGCGCCCGCCGGCGTGGTGGACCGCGTCGTACCCGCCGAAGAGCACCCGGTCGTCCGCGGACAGGCGGATGTAGTGGAACTGGTTGGCGAGGTCGGTCAGCCCCTGGCGGTTCTGCCACCCCACGGCCCGCTTCTGCTCCGCGGTCAGCGGCTCGGTCATGACCACGTAGTCGTAGACGGGCACGGTCATGAGGCGGTCACGCCGCAGCAGCGCGGGGAAGACGCCGGTGGCCAGCACCACCTGCCGCGCGGAGACCGCCGCGCGGGCGGTGCGGACCACCTGGGGGCCGCCCTTGCCCGAGCCCCCAGCGGGCTTGTCGATCCCGGTGACGGCGGAGTGCTCGAAGACGCGCACCCCCAGCTCGCGAGCTGCCCGGGCCAGCTCCCGGGCCAGGCGGGCGGGCTGGAGCAGGGCGACGTCGTCGCGGTCCCACCGCCCGGCCAGGAAGATCGGGGAGTCGATCTGCGCACGGGTCGCAGCGGCGTCCATCACCTCGTGCGCGGCCCCGTCCGCCTCTGCGGCCGGGGCCTCGGACAGCCACGGCACCTGGTGCGGCTCGACGGCCACAGCCAGGCTGCCCGTGCGCTCGAAGTGGCAGTCCAGGCCGAGCTCGTCCACGTCGCGGGCGAAGGCGTCGAGGTTCTCGCGCCCCAGCCTCTCCAGCTGGTCGTACTCGGCGGGCCAGCGGTTGCGCCCGTTCTCCTCGCCGTGGGTGGTGCTCGCCTCGCAGAAGCCGCCGTTGCGCCCCGAGGCCGCCCACCCGACGGTCTCGGCCTCCAGCACCACCACGCTGCGGCCGGGGTCGCGACGCTTCGCCAGCACCGCGGTCCACAGGCCCAGGTACCCACCACCGACCACCACCAGGTCGGCCGACGTGCTGGCCGTCAGCTGGTCGGCGGTGGGCGCGGGAGGTGCCTCGTCGAGCCAGAACACCCGCTGCTCGCTGCCCTCCAGGGCCTTGACCACCAGCGCGGGGTCCGGTGCGCTGCGCTCCCACACCGTCCGGGTCCTGCTCATGCGGCTGTCCCTCTCGTCGCGGGTCTCGTCGGGTCTCGTCGGGGGTCGCTCGGCCAGTGTCGTCCCTCGGTGGGCCGACGACGACGTGCGCGCGGTTCCTGCCGGCCTCAGGCGAGGTGCAGGTGCTCCTCGACCGCGGTCAGCGCGGCGTCCAGCGCGGTCAGCCCCTCACGGGCCTCGTCGTCGGTGGTCGTGCACGGCGGCACGACGTGCAAGCGGTGGTAGTTGGTGAACGGCAGCACCCCGTTCGCCTTCAGGGCCTTCACCAGCACGCCCATCGCCTCGCTGGTGCCGCCGTAGGGCGCGATCGGCTCCCTGGTCTCGCGGTCGCTGACCAGGTCCAGGGCCCAGAAGACGCCCAGGCCGCGGACCTCGCCGATGACGGGGTGGCGCTCGGCCAGCTCGCGCAGCCCAGGGCCGAGCACCTCGCGCCCGAGGCGGTCCGCGTTCTCGACGATGCCCTCGTCGTGCATCGCGGTGATCGTCGCCACGGCCGCCGCGCACGCCAGCGGGTGACCGGAGTACGTCAGGCCGCCGGGGAAGGGACGGTCGCGGAAGGTCGCGGCGATGGCGTCGCTGATGACGACCCCGCCCAGGGGCACGTACCCGGAGTTGACGCCCTTGGCGAAGGTGATCAGGTCGGGGACGACGTCGAAGTGCTCCACGGCGAACCAGCGCCCGGTGCGACCGAACCCGGCCATGACCTCGTCGGCGATGTAGACGATGCCGAACCTGTCGCACAGCTCGCGCACGCCCGCCAGGTAGCCCGGCGGCGGCGGCATGATCCCGGCGGTGCCCGGCACCGTCTCCAGCACCAGGGCGGCGATGGTGCCGGGGCCCTCGAAGGTGATGAGCTGCTCGAGGTGCGCCAGGGCGCGCTCGGTCTCCTCGGCCTCGGTGGTGGCGTGGAAGGCCGAGCGGTACAGGAACGGGCCGAAGAAGTGCACCGCGCCGGCGCTGCCGTAGTCGTTGGGCCAGCGGCGCGGGTCGCCGGTGAGGTTGACCGCGGTGGCGGTGCCGCCGTGGTAGCTGCGGTAGGCCGACAGCACCTTGTACCTGCCGGTGTGCAGCCGGGCCATGCGGACGGCGTGCTCGATGGCGTCAGCACCGCCGTTGGTGAAGAACACCGTGTCCAGCCCCTCGGGGGCGACCTCGGCGACGAGCTGGGCGGCGCGCGAGCGCGCGGCGTTGGCGTGCTGGGGGGCGATGGTGCACAGCCGCTGGGCCTGCTCCACGATGCCGGCGACCACTGCCGGGTGCTGGTGGCCGATGTTGGTGTTCACCAGCTGGGAGGACAGGTCCAGGTAGCGCTTCCCGTCGCCGTCCCAGACGTGGGAGCCCTCGGCTCTGGTGATGACCATCGGCTGCAGGGGGCCCTGGGCGGACCAGGAGTGGAAGACGTGCTCCCGGTCCAGGCGGTAGGTCTCCTCCGGGGAGAGCAGGTCACCGGTCGGGGTGGTGGAGCTGGTGGGGCTCTCGAGCAGGCTCATGGCGGTGTCCTCGTCTCAGGTGGTCGAGGGTGGCCAGCGCCCGTGATCACGAACGCGTCCCCGTGATCACGGGCGCTGGCCGGCCCAGCGGCGGGTCAGGCGTTGGTGGGGAAGCCCAGGTTCAGGCCCGCGTGGCTCGGGTCCAGCCAGCGGGAGGTGACGACCTTGCCGCGGGTGAAGAAGTGCACACCCTCGGTCCCGTGGGCGTGGGTGTCA